>CAYMSY010000199.1:0-5963 GCA_964393195.1 uncultured Alcaligenaceae bacterium
TCCCTTCACTGCAATTCAATGAAGAAGATTCTAATTTATTATGTCTACACCCTCCTGGCGACACAGAAGAAAGTTACTGCCCCGCGGCATGAGCGGCTCGCCGTCGGGCAAATCCCAACATGGCGGCGGACAAAGTATGCTTTGCGTGTTCGATCCAAAATCCAGCCGACAATGCAAGCTACTACTGACCTCTGCGACGCCAACGAACCCAAACTCGCCGATGGCACCCTTCGTGTGCTTGCGGCGACTTTCCACCGCTTTGGCAAGAACACGACCTTCAGTGGTCGGGTCAAGACGCTCAAGGTCTTTGAGGACAACACGCTCGTTCGCACGGCGGTCGAGAGTGCCGGAGCCGGTCAGGTGCTGGTCGTGGATGGTGGCGGTTCGCTGCGTTGCGCGCTGCTCGGCGGCAACCTGGGCAAGCTGGCAGAGAAGAACGGGTGGGCGGGCGTGGTGCTCAACGCGCCGATTCGCGATGCTGACGAGATTGATGCCTGTGCGATTGGCGTGCGCGCATTGGGCACCTGTCCCGTGAAGAGCAAAAAGACCGGAGCCGGCAGTGTTGACGTGCCGCTCGCATTTGGTGGTGTGACGATCAAGCCGGGCGACTGGTGTTACGCCGATCGTGATGGCGTTCTTTTCTGTGATGTGGAGCTGAAATGATTCCGAAGCCACATCGCCGTTCGAATGTTGCGGTGCCGATTGACGGCGTACTCAAGCACATGGCGGTGCACGAGTGGGGGGATGCGAAGAATCCCCGTGTCGTGATCTGTGTGCACGGCCTGTCGCGCAACGGGCGCGACTTCGATGTGCTGGCCGATGCGTTGAGCAAGGATTTCCGTGTGCTGTGCCCGGATGTGCCCGGTCGTGGCGAGAGCGACTGGCTGGCGGCTGCGGAGCAGTACGCGATCCCGATCTACGCGCAGTTCATGAGCGCGATGATCCGGGAATTCGGTATCAAGGCGTACGACTGGGTCGGCACTTCGATGGGCGGCCTGATTGGCATGGTGATGGCGGCTTCGCCCGGTTCGACGATGCGCCGCTTCGTGATCAACGACGTGGGCCCGGTGATTGAACGTGTGGCACTGGACCGCATCGCGATGTACGTCGGTCGCAATCCAAAGTACGCAAACTACACCGATCTGTTCGCGGCGGCGCGGCCATTTCTCTCGACCTTCGGCCCGCTCGATGATGAAGCGTTGCATCACATGGTTGCGAACTCGGTGCAGAAGCGCAGCGACGGACAATGGGAGTACAAGATGGACCCGAAGATTGGGGACGCCTTCCGGGCGACGCTTGCCGCACCGGACGTGGACCTGTGGCCGTTGTGGATGGCGGTCAAGCAACCGGCGCTGATCCTGCGAGGCGCGCAGTCCGATTTGCTGAGCGCGGCCACGCTGGAAAAGATGCTAGCGATGCATCCTGCTGATCGCGCGATCACCATTGCCGACACTGGGCATGCACCGATGATCATGGACGTACCGACGGTCAATGCGGTGTGCAACTTTTTACTGGAAGCGGAACAAGCATGATCTCGTTGTCGCCTACCGACTTTACGCCCGATGAAATGTATTTCGTGCTTCGCGATGCGATCATTCCGCGACCCATCGCGTGGGTGTCGAGCATTGATGTGAATGGCGTTACCAATCTCGCGCCGTTTTCTTTTTTCAACGTGTGCTCGCCGAGTCCGCCGGTGCTGGGTTTCAGCTGCGGGCCGCGTGGTGAAGACCGCAAGAGCGACACCTATGCGCTGAAAGACACATGGGCCAACATTCAGGCGACGAAGGAATTCGTCATCAACATCGTGCCGGAAAATCTGGCCGAGCCGATGGTTCGTTCGAGTGATCCGCTGCCTTCGGGCGTGAGCGAGTTCGCGCATGCGGGCCTCACACCTGTCGCGTCCACGCGCGTGAAGCCGCCGCGCGTACAGGGCGTGCCCATCGCGTACGAATGCGTGTTGCGCGAGGGCATTGCGCTCGGCCGCAGCACCTGGGTGATGGGCGAGGTCGTGCAGGTGCACATTGATGAGCGCGTTTACGTCGGCGAGAAGCGTGGATTCAAGCATCGCATTGATGTGCTGGCACATCTCGAGATGCGTCCGTACGCGCGGCTCGGCAGCAATCTCTATTCAAAATTGCGCGACATCGAGACGCTGGAGCGACGCGATGGCGGGCAACTCGGCGGGGCATAGCGCGGTGCGTTGCAGCTACGCCGAATTTCATTTCCATATGGCGCGCAGCATGCGAATGGGTGTCGCGGCGCTGACGCTTTCAACGACGGGACTGGTCATGGCCGCAGACATCGAGGCGCTTTGGGATTACAACCAGCCCGCCGCCAGCGAAGTGCGCTTTCGCGAAGCACTCAAGGGCGAAAGTGGTGATGATGCGCTGGAACTGGAAACGCAGATTGCGCGCACCTTCAGCCTGCGTCGCGAATTCACGCAGGCGCACGCCTTGCTCGATACCATTGAAAAACGCCTCAGCGAGAGAGCACGTCCCGCTTTGCGGGTGCGCTATCTGCTCGAACGCGGGCGCACGTTTCGCTCTGCCGGCGAAGCAGCGAAGGCGCGACCGCTGTTTCTGGACGCATGGACGATTGCCGACAAGGAAAAAATTGTGCTGCTTGCCATTGACGCGGCGCACATGATGGGCATTGTGGAATCGGGCGACGAGGCGCAACGCTGGAACGAGCGCGCGATGGCTTATGCGATGTCGAGCAACGTACCGCGAGCGATTCGCTGGCGCGGTTCACTTGCCAACAACATGGGTCACACCGAGCGCGAGCGCGGCAATCTTGATGCTGCGATGAAGCAGTTCCGGGCGTCGCTCACGGCGTTTCAGTTGACGCGCAGCGATTCACAGATTCGCATGGCACAGTGGCAGATTGCCAACGTATTGCGCCTGCAAAAACGCTATGACGAAGCGCTCGCCGCGCAGCTCGCCATCGAGAAGGACGCCGCTGCGGCGAACGAACCGGACGGCTACGTGTTCGAGGAAATCGCCGAGATTTACCTTGTGAAGGGCGATGCCGCGAAAGCGAAACCGTACTTTGCGAAGGCGGCAGAAACGCTGGGCAAGGACGCCTGGTTTGCCGAGCACGAGGCGGATCGGCTGGCGCGCATGCGGCAGCTCGCGAAGTAAGGCGCAATCACGATCCTGTTGGACCTTTGCGTATCTTGATGCGTGGCCAGCCGTGATTAGATCAGCCGGCCGGCGCAATGAAATCGCACCTGCAGCTTTTCGTTGAAATCACCTTTGCAAAGGGCTTGGACGTGTAAAATGACAAATGTCGACTTCAAGCGTTTCACCGCCCTAAGCCCTGCGCAGAAAGGCTTTCACGAGAAAGCTGACCGGTAAAAAACAGACTATGCAGCAGCCAGCAAAGCGTCGCCGTAGCGCGCCAGGTGCCAGTCGGTATCGCCAAACGTCGCGTTGATCATCGCCAGTCGCTTGAAGTAGTGCGACGTGTTGAGTTCATGCGTGACACCGATGCCGCCGTGCAATTGCACCGCGTTTTGTCCCACGAAACGGCAGCCTTGACCGATCAGCACCTTTGCGCCCGAGATTGCTTTGGCGCGTGCGGCTGCATCCGGATTGTCGACCGCAACAGCGGCCTCCAGTGCCATTGAGCGCGACATTTCGACGTGCATCAACATGTCCACGGCGCGATGCTGCAATGCCTGATTCATGCCGATCGGGCGGCCGAACTGCTTGCGGGTTTTCAGGTATTCGATGGTGATTTTTTGCAGCTCAGCCATTGCGCCGACGGCCTCTGCGCACAGCGCTGCACACGCAACGTCGAGCGCGTAATCAATCGCAGCCTGCGCCTTGCCACGCTCGCCAAGTAGCGCATCGGCACCGACCCTGACGTTGTTGAACTCGATGTCCGCGCCGCGTTGCGCGTCCTGCATCGGGTAGGCCAGACGTTTGACGCCAGCCGCGGTTGCGTCGACCACGAACAGCGATGCACCGGCGTCACCCGCGACAACGGCAGAGACGATCAGCTTGTCGGCGCAGTCGCCGCCGAGCACCGTGACTTTCTTGCCATTGAGCACATAACCACCGCCGTCGACTGTCCCGCCAAGACTTGCCGCTGCACGTTCGTAACGCTGGCCCGGCTCGGTGTGTGCGAAGGCATAAACCGTTTCACCCGTCGCCAGTCCCTCCAACAACGCCGTGCGCTGCTCGGCACTGCCCGCTGCCTTGATCAGTGCCGCCGGGACGATGACGGAACCCAGATACGGCTCCAGCACGAGGCCGCGCCCGATCTGCTCCATCACCACCATGGTGTCGACACCACCGCCGCCGAGGCCGCCATCGGCTTCGGCAATGGGCAGCGCCATGAGACCGATCTCGGCAAGCTGGTTCCAGTGCGCGCGCGACCAGCCTTCGGGCGACTTGATGACTTTCCAGCGATCATCAAACGTGTAGTCACGATCAATGAATTTGCCGAGCGAATCCTTGAGGGCCGTTTGTTCTTCGGTGAGAGAAAAATCCATGATTACAGCCCCAGAACCAATTGCGTAATGATGTTGCGTTGAATTTCGTTTGAACCGCCGTAGATGGAGGTTTTGCGGAAATTGAAGTAGTGGCCGCTGGCGTAGCGGAACGCTTCGTCGGAGAGCCACGGCACATCGGGCGCGCCATGTTCACCTTCGCGCACGTACGGCAGCGCGGCCGGGCCTGCGGCCATCATCGTGAGCTCGGTCAGCACCTGCTGAATCTCGGAACCCTTGATTTTCAAGAGTGAAGCTTCGGGGCCGGGCGCACGTTTTTCGCGCTCGGCATCAAGCACGCGCAGCAGCGTGATTTCGAGCGCGCGCAGATCAATCTCAACCTGCGCCAGACGATCGCGGAAACGCACATCTTCAAGTAGCGGCTTGCCGTTGGATTTCGCCTGCTTCGCCACATTTTGCAGGCGCTTCACGATGCGCTTGCAGCGACCCACGCCTGCGATGCCCGTGCGTTCATGCGAGAGCAGGAATTTGGCGTAAGTCCAGCCCTTGTTTTCTTCGCCAACGCGGTTGTCGACGGGTACTTTCACATCGTCGAACCACACCTCGTTTACTTCATGTTCCTGATCAAGCATGATGATCGGACGCACCGTGATGCCCGGCGTTTTCATGTCGATCAGCAGGAACGAAATCCCTTCCTGCTGACGTCCTTCGTTCGACGTGCGCACGAGGCAGAAGATCCAGTCGGCGTGCTGGCCGAGCGTGGTCCAGGTCTTTTGACCATTCACGATGTAGTGATCGCCGCTTTTGTCAGATACGCGCTCGGCCTTGCATTTCACCGAGGCCAGATCGGAGCCGGAGCCCGGTTCCGAATAGCCCTGACACCACCAGTTTTCGCCCGAGAGGATTTTGGGCAGGTGGTAATCTTGCTGTGTCTTGTTGCCGAAGTTCATGATGACCGGAGCCTCCGTTCGCAGACCAAACGGAATCAGTTGCGGCGCGCCTGCGTCGGCAGTGCCTTCGTCGAAGATGTGCTGTTGCGTGGAGTTCCAGCCGGTGCCGCCAAACTCCTTTGGCCAACCCACTCCGGCCCAACCTTTTTTGTGCAGCGTGCGATGCCAGCCGAGAAAATCCTCGCGCTCAAGTCGCGAGCCTTCGAGCACTTTTTGGGCGACTTTCGGGTCGAGGTTGGCGACGGTAAATTCCCGTACCTCTTTTTCGAAAGCCTGCTGTTCGGGTGAATAACGTAAGTCCATACCTGCCTTATTGACGCATTATGACTATGCTGTTTGACTAGTTCGCAAGTGTAAGCAATCTTCTATATGTCTATACCAAGTTTTTTAGAGAATCAACTCAGTTTGCCTGTGATTGGCGCGCCGCTGTTCATCATCTCGCACCCGCCGCTGACACTCGCGCAATGCATGGCGGGCGTGATCGGCGCGTTTCCGGCGCTCAACGCACGACCGAAGGAACAGCTTGACGACTGGCTGGCCGAACTCACTGAAAAACT
>CAYMSY010000200.1:0-5862 GCA_964393195.1 uncultured Alcaligenaceae bacterium
CGCCGTATCGCCTTCGCTTCCCGCGTCGCGCCATTGCCCTTTCGCGAGATCGAGGTGGGCCGATACGGAGCTTACGCGCGCCGGCAGCCAGCGTGCTCCATGACGGACGACATAGCGTCGCCCGACGGTCAGTGGCACGTTATCAAGCCATGCGATGGTGGCCTGGGCCTTTTGCGTCAGGACCTGTCCGCTTGCGTCGCCGGCGACGATCCAGTCACCACGAGCGACGTCAAGCTGGCGATCGAAGCGAACGGCAATGGCTTCACCCGGGTTGGCGGTTTCAACGGAGCCGCGCCCCGTGCGGATTGCGGCGACGTTTGCGGTGGCGCCGCTTGGAAAGACATGTATCGAATCGTCGACCGCAAGCGCGGATTCCGCGAGATCACCGGTCACCCAGCGCAAGTGATCATCAGACTCGTCACGCGTGACCCACTGAACGGCGATATGGGCGCTCGCTCTTGCGTCTGTCGCGAGATGCTGGCCGTCCAGTTCCAGCGATTCAAGGTGCGGCAGCAACGCCGGGCCTCGAAACCAGGCGGTGCGTGCCGTGTGGGCGACCACGCCATCACCGTCCAGCGCGGAGAGCGGAATAGCCGTGAATTCGCCGATGTTGAGTGATGCGGCCAGATCGGCAAAAGCCTTGACGACACGCTCGAAGCGGGTCGCATCAAAGTCAATCGCATCCATCTTGTTCACTGCGACGACGATGTGCTGCAGGCCCAGCAGGCTGGCCAGTGCCGCATGACGCTTGGTTTGCGGCAGCAAGCCGAGCGTCGGCTGGCTGAAGTCGAGTTTCATCACATCAATAAGCAGGACGGCAACATCGCTCTTGGAGGCACCGGTCACCATGTTTCGCGTGTATTGCTCGTGGCCCGGCGCGTCGGCGATGATGAACTTGCGCTTCGGCGTGGCGAAATAACGATAGGCGACGTCAATGGTGATGCCCTGCTCGCGTTCAGCCTCCAGCCCGTCAGTCACCAGCGACAGATCGATCTGCCCGTTACGGCTTTGCGCACCGCGGGCCTTGCCGAGTGCGTCGAGTTGATCGACCATCAATGCTTTGCTGTCATACAGCAGGCGGCCGATGAGCGTGCTCTTGCCATCATCGACGCTGCCGCAGGTGATGAAGCGCAGGGGACGGTTGATGCCCGATCGGTGCTGGCGATCAACCAGCGCCCCGCTGGCGGGTGTTGACAGTATCGCGGACATCAGAAGTAGCCCTCTTTCTTGCGCCGCTCCATCGCGGCATCGTTTGCGCGGTCATCCATTCGCGTGGCGCCCCGTTCCGAGGCGGTCGCGGCAATCGTCTCCAGAATCACGTCATCCGCGCTTGCGGCCGTACTTGCGACCGGGCAGGTGCACGAGATGTCACCCACCGTCCGAAAGCGCACGTCGCGTGTCACCACCGTTTCTCCGGCGCGCGGTGGCGTAATGTCTGTGACCGGCACTAGCAGGCCGCTACGCTCAATGACTTCGCGGCGATGGGTGTAGTAAATCGATGGCAGCTCGATGTTCTCGCGAGCGATGTAATTCCAGATGTCGAGCTCGGTCCAGTTCGAGATCGGGAATACACGAAAGTGTTCGCCCTGCGTCAGGCGCGTGTTGTAAAGGTTCCAGAGCTCCGGGCGCTGGGCACGCGGCTGCCATTGGCCGAAACTGTCGCGATGCGAGAACACGCGCTCTTTGGCGCGGGCTTTTTCTTCGTCGCGTCGCGCGCCTCCGACCATCGCATCGAAGCGGTTTGCCTCAATGGTTTCAAGCAGCGTGATGGTCTGATACGGATTGCGGCTCTCCAGCGCGTGCGCGAGGCGAATAGTGCCCCTGGCAATCGAGTCATCGAGGTGCCCGACGATCAGATTCAGATTGTGTTTTCTGATGAGTTTCTCGCGGAACTCGATAACTTCCGGGAAATTGTGACCCGTGTCAATGTGCACGATGGGCACCGGCAATTTTCCCGGTGCTGCAGCCTTCATGGCAAGATGCAACACGACCAGCGAGTCCTTGCCGCAGGAGCACAAAATAGCCGGCCGTTCAAAACCACCGAACACCTCACGCAGGATGCTGATGGCTTCGTCTTCCAGCCAGTTAAGGTGATCGTTGACTGCTGAACCCTCGGTGAGCACCGGAGCGTTGAGGAAAGCGTCGCGTGCAGTCATACGGTGACCTTGCTATCTTCGGTGTGTGAGGTGGCTTTGTGGGGCACGTGAATTCCGCACTCGGTGGATGTTCCTGTCGCCGATGCTTCCCACCACCAACGACCGGCACGCGGATGTTCGTCGAAGCGAATCGGACGCGTGCAGGGGTCACAGCCGATGCTGGCGTAGCCCTTCGCGTATAGCGCGCTGACCGGAATCGCTTCCCGATCAATGAAGTACCACATGGCTTCATCGGACCAGTCGGCGAGGGGGTTGAATTTTTCCAGACCAAAACTTTGGTCCCACTCCTGATGCGGCACGTTTGCCCGTCCTGCGCTTTGGGCGCGACGCAGCCCTGTGATCCAGGCACTTTTGCCCTGCAACGTGTGTCGCAGAGGTTCGGTTTTGCGAATACTGCAACAGAGCTCACGAGCGCTTTTTGTCTCAAATATTGCGCTATTGCTTTGCGCTTGCGACAGCGCGCGCAGGCGATCCGGATCGGGGGACACCCGATCTATGATCACGCCGTAGCGGGATTCAGCCTCCTCCCAAAGCTTCAGTGTTGCCTGTGGCAGACGTTCGGTATCCAGGGCAAATGTGCTGATCGCCAGCCGCTCCCGGCTAATCAGATGAAATAGCACCATGTCCTCAGCAGAAAGGCTGCTGGCAAATACACAGGGTGTATTCGTCGCAGCACTACGGAGCACAGCGATGGTTTCGACCAATAGCGCGTCAAAACCCGCAGGTGCAGCCGCTACACGCGGTCTCTGGTACCAAGGCTTGTTGTTTGTAGAGGAAAGTGTGTCAGTCGTCATATTGGTTTACGCAATCAGTTTTACGCCGGCAAAGCTCAGCGCCGCAACGAGCAGGCCGCGCGTTGCAATTTCGGGAACCCGTTTTGACAGTTTTGCGCCCAGCAGGATGCCGGGCACCGATCCAGCTAACAATCCGACCAGCAATGTCGTGTCAAGGTGGCCGACGCTTGCGTGCGCGAACCCTGCCGCCGCAGTAAGCGGGACGGCATAGGCGATATCGGTGCCAACCACACGGGTGATGGGCAGCGCGGGATGCAGCAGTAGGAGCGCGGTAACACCAATCGCACCGGCGCCGATTGAGGAGAGCATCACCACCGCGCCGATGGCGAACCCGAGGCCAACTGTCGCCCACTGATTGTCAGCAACATCATGCCTAGAGCCGTCGGTCTCATGTGACCGACGGAAACGCAGCAACCAGGGGCGAATCAACAGGGCAAACGCAGTAACGAACAGTGCGAAACCGAGCGCGCTCCTGATAAGCCTGTTTAGCGCTTCGGTGTTGGGCTGGAGTTGTTGAATGAGAGCAAATGCCAGGCACGCACCGACAAGACTTGACGCAATCAGCAAGGTCAGCAACCGTTGGGCGACGTTGCCGACACGCCAGTGAGCCAAAGCACCGAATGATTTCGCAATTGAAGCAAACAGCAGGTCCGTGCCGACAGCAACAGCAGGTGGAATGCCCAGTCCGCCGACAAGTATCGGTGTCATCAATGAACCACCACCGACGCCGGTCAACCCGACAATGACGCCGATAGCGAGCCCAATTGCCGGCAGATGCATGAAAGAAAAAAGCTCTGGCATGAACGTCATGCTAGGCACGCGACAAAGAGAGCTACCGCGTCCAAATGAAATTACTTCATATGCTTTAGCGCATAAAGGAATGTGTGTCTGACGGGGTGATTCGCCGGTAGCAGCTAGAATTCAGTTACGCACGGAGGGATGGATGAGTGGTTTAAGTCGCACGCCTGGAAAGCGTGTTTAGGTTAATAGCCTAACCGGGGTTCGAATCCCCGTCCCTCCGCCACGGATTGTTGCAAGCCACCTCAGGGTGGCTTCTTTGCTCTTTGTCCAGAGTGATTGCTCTGATTGTGCTTTTGACGCCTTGCCTACAATGCAAGAAGGAGGAACACATGGTCGACGCAACGAGTAGCAAGCCCTGGCTGAAAGAGTATCCGTCTTCGATTCCGGCAGAGATAGACCTCTCAGCCTACGCGAATCTCGCCGCGATGATCGAAGAATCGTTATCGAAGTACGCCGATCGCATCGCGTTTCATTGCAGTGGAACCGATGTCACTTATGGCGAACTGGATCGATTGAGCACTGCGTTCGCAGTACATCTGGCGAATCATGGCTTCAAGAAGGGGGATCGCTTTGCGCTGATGATGCCCAATATCTTGCAGTATCCCATTGCGCTCATGGGCTGTCTGCGTCTGGGTCTCACTGTTGTTAACTGCAATCCCCTGTACACGCCCCGTGAACTTGAGCATCAACTCAAAGACTCCGGCGCCACCGGTATTCTCGTGATTGAGAATTTCGCGAGCGTACTTGCTGAGGTGATCGACAAAACCGACGTAAAACATGTCGTTGTCACTGGGCTGGGGGATCGCCTTAGCTGGTGGAAGGGACCGGGACTTAACTTTCTGGTCCGCCACGTGGCGAAACTGGTACCCGAGTTCAAATTTGCGGCAGCCATCCGTTTCAATGCTGCTCTTGCGGAAGGCGCGGGCGGAGTTATCAAGCGTGACGAGCTGGGCCGGGACGATATCGCTTTTTTGCAATACACAGGTGGCACAACCGGCGTGTCGAAGGGCGCAATCCTCACGCACGGCAACATCGTGGCCAACGTGCAGCAGTCGCGGGCCTGGCTGTTCGGTTTTCAGCAGGATGATCGTGCGGAGTGCATAGTTGCTGCGTTGCCGCTTTATCACATATTTGCGCTGACGGCGTGCACGTTCGTTTACGTGACGACGGGCGCGAAAGTAGTGCTCATCACCAATCCGCGTGACGTGCCCGCATTTGTCAGGACTTTGGCGGAGCACAAATTCAGCGTGCTGCCAGGGGTGAACACGCTGTTTACCGCGCTCATGAATCATGAGGATTTCGCAAAGCTGGACTTTAGTTCATTGCGTTACGGGCTGGGCGGTGGCATGGCGGTGCAAAGAGCGACGGCAGAGGAGTGGCAGCGTGTTACTGGCACGCCACTCATTGAGGCTTATGGTTTGACGGAAACGTCTCCGGGCGCCACCATCAATCCCATCACAAGCGCCGGCTACAGCGCGTCTATCGGACTGCCTATCTCCTCGACAGAGGTGCGATTACGACTTGATGATGGTAGCTGGGTTGCACTTGACGATCATGAAACTGCAGGGGAGATCTGTGTTCGTGGCCCCCAAGTAATGCGGGGCTACTACAACCGGCCCGACGAGACCGCCCGAGTGCTGGACGCTGACGGCTGGTTGTCTACCGGCGATATAGGCAAGATGGACGCGCGGGGGTTCTTCTATATTGTGGATCGCAAGAAAGACATGATTCTGGTTTCTGGCTTCAATGTCTACCCGAATGAAGTTGAAGGTGTTGTCGCGATGCATCCCGGCGTGCTGGAGGTGGCGGCCGTTGGTGTTCAGGATGGCAAGTCGGGAGAGGTCGTAAAGGTATTTGTCGTGCGTAAGGACCCGTCGCTAACTGCGCCGCAAGTTTTGGCGCATTGCCGAGAGAATTTGACCGGTTACAAGGTCCCAAAATACGTTGAGTTCAGGAACGAATTGCCGAAAACCAACGTCGGCAAAATTCTCAGACGAGAACTTCGGGATGAAGAGATGCGCCGGAAAGAGGCTGCGTGAAATAGAGTAGTTTCTCGAAAAATATTTCAAAATTTTTTGGCTTTACGGCTGGAAGCGGGATAGCGGGTGTAA
>CAYMSY010000201.1:0-5841 GCA_964393195.1 uncultured Alcaligenaceae bacterium
TTTCGCACAAGACCGAGGTCGGCGGTGTGCAGCTCGATCTGCGTGACGCTCGAAGTGTTCGCCGTGCAGCCAGGGCGATTTTTGAAGAGGTTGCGGCGCGCGCACCCAATGCGCATGTGATCGGCCTCACGGTCCAGCCATACGTGCGGCAACGCGGCCAGCGCGAGCTGTACCTTGGTCTCGCCAACGACCCGACGTTCGGCACCGTGATTGGTTTCGGTGCCGGTGGTATCGGTGTGGAACGGCTGGATGATGTGGCCTTCGAGTTACCGCCGATCAACGATGTGCTGATTGCGAACCTGATCTCGCGCACGCGGGTGTCGAAGCTGCTTGACGCCTACAGCAACGTTCCGGCGATCAACCGCGACGCGCTGACGACGATGATGCTGCGTTTTTCAACGCTCGCCTGTGTCTGCCCCGAGATCGCGGCCTGCGACCTGAATCCGGTCATTGCGTACGAGCATGGCACAGTGGCCGTCGACGCCCGTGTGGTGCTCAAGGACCGTGCATCCGTCGCGCGCCTGCGCAAGCTCGGCAGCTACGGACACATGGCCGTGTATCCGTATCCGCGTGAACTGGAAGAGCAGGTGACGCTGAAAGACGGGCTCAAGCTGCTGATCCGGCCGATTCAACCGGAAGACGCGACACGTGAACGTGAATTCATTGCCCGGTTGTCGCCGGAAACGCTGTATTTCCGCTTCATGATGCCGGTGCGTGAGTTGCCGCCGGCGATGATTGAGCGATTCACCCAGATCGACTACGGACGTGAACTGGCGCTGGTCGGTATTGCGGAGGAGGGACAGGCGCAAAAGCTCGTCGGCGTTGCGCGTATCACGCCGACCACGATTCCGGAGCGCTGTGAGTTCGCCATCGTGGTTGAGGAGACGATGCACGGCACCGGTCTGGCGCGTGCGCTGATGAGCCGACTGTTCGACGCGGCACGTGCGCGTGGCTACCGCGAAATGGAAGGCACCGTCCTGCGCGAGAATCCCCGCATGCTCAAATTTTGTGAGTCGATGGGCTTCAAGATCGGCCCGAATCCCGATGACCCGGGCGAGAAAATCGCCCATCGGACGCTGGTGGACTGATGGCGCGGCGTGCAGGCGACCGGACACATGCGGCGACGCAATTGCGTGCTATCAGCTTTTCATTGAAAGCCGCATTTGCGAAGGGCTCACGCTCTTTTTAAGGCAAAAGTCGAGTTACTTAAGAAATAAGGCATTAGCCCTTATTGAATAAGGGTTTCAGCATAAAGCTGTTACCAAAAATGACGTTCCGAACCCGCGACAAAAACGGTCAAACCGGCTCCGGTGCCACCCGCGCAACGAACGCCTCAGCCCGAGTACGCCATCACCGCAACCACATGGCAAGCCGTCCCGGCAACCACGAATAGGTGCCAGGCGAAGTGGAAATAGCGAATACGTTCGAACGCGAAGAACACGGCGCCGGCGGTGTACGCCAGCCCGCCTGCTACCAGCCAGAACAGCCCCCACGCAGGCATCAGCGTCCACACGCGTTCGGCGGCGATGACGACGACCCAGCCCATCGCGAGATAGGCCCAGGTTGAAATGGTCGTGTAGCGCACGCCACCGAGCGCCTTGAGCACGATGCCGACGACCGCGATGCTCCAGACAATGCCGAACAGCGTCCAGCCCCATGCGCCGCGCAATACGCCGAGCGTGAACGGCGTGTAGGTTCCGGCGATCATGAGGAAGATGGCCGAATGGTCAAGGATCTGAAAAACGCGTTTGGCGCGGCCCGGCGGCAAGGCGTGAAACAGGGTGGATGCCAGATAGAGCAGCACCATCGTCGTCGCAAAGACACTGACCGACACGAGGCCGGTGACATCGCCGCGCTGTGACGCAGCGATGACGAGTAGCGGAAACGCGACCAGAGCACCGGCCAGCCCCAGTCCGTGGCTGATGCTGTTGGCAATCTCTTCGCCCAGCGTCTGCGGGCGTTCATCGAGGGCGGGTTTGCGCGTCATCGTGCCCCCGTCAGCGTGGCGGCCACCAGTTTCTTGAACGGCGTGATGCGTTGCCCGACGCCGATCAACGCATCGCGCAGCATCCGGCTCGGCGTTGAGTCGCTGGTGTAGAGCTTGGCAATCGCGTGCGTCGCCACAAACAGCGGCAGCGTCGCCCGGCGGTGCTTGCGCTGGTACGCCTGAAGTAGCGCCGGGGCGCCGATGTCACTGCCTTCCCTTACCGCCTTGATGATGCCCTGCGCCAGCGTATCTGCGCCGCGCAGTCCGAAATTGAAGCCGTGCGCCGTCACCGGATGCATGCCGACCGCCGCATCGCCCACCAGCGCAAAACGCTGCGCTACAAACTGATCGGCGTAGACCGCGACCAGCGGATACGAATGACGTGTGCTGACCAGACGCATGCCGCCCAGACGATGCGCAAAACGTGCGGTCATGGCCTGACCGAATGCCTCGGGCGCCATCGCTAGCAGCGGCTGCATTTCATGATGCGGCAGCGTGATGACGACCGATGACCGATTGCCGTTCATTGGCAGCAGGGCCAGCGTCTGGCCATAGTCAAACCATTCCCAGGCCACATGATCATGCGGTTCATCGTGCTCCATGCAGCACACCATCATCACTTTGCCGAAGTCATGCATTCGCGCTGAAATTCCCATCGCACGGCGTGTTGCCGAGAAGCGGCTGTCGGCAGCCACGATCAACGATGCCCGAATCCGGTCACCGCTAGCCAGCGTGACGGTGCCGCCATCATGATCGGTGAGCAGGTCGCTAACGCGCGCTTCCGTGATGAGGGTGACGTCAGGCGATGCTTTGGCGGCATCGTAAGCAGCCTTGCGAATATGATGGTTCGAGATCAGGTAACCCAGCTCGGCCTTGTTGCCGTGATGGTGCTCGATGTTCATGCCCTGCAATGAGGGGCCGTTGAGCACCCTGGCGTCGCGTAGCGGCGAGACATCGGCGGCAGCAAAGCGACCCCAAATGCCCAGTTGTCGCAACACATCGACCGAGAAATGCGTGAGTGCGATCTCCCGGCCATCAAAGGCCGGTTCCGCCAGCGACGCCTCCGATTGCGTTTCAATCAGGCCGATGCGCAGGGGCGTGTCCGCCAGCGCTCGCGCGAAACACAAACCGGCCGGTCCGGCCCCAACCACCACGATATCGAAGTCCACACGGCTCTTTCCGGGATTGTTTTGCATTTGCCTGAAACTGTTTTCGCTTGCGCGCATTCGTATTTGTGTTTGTGCTGTGACCCGGCGTCCATGAAATGGCTGCAAGGACACAGAATCCTGCGAAGATTTTCCTGTCAGGCGGCATCGACGCTTGTTTTGGCGGACGATGCCATTGATGCGGATCAATGTCCGGTGAAAATTCCGGCGACGTATTAGTCCTGTTGTCGGCGCAAACGATAGGCGTAGGGCAATTTGCGCAGTGCCTGCCGGACGTCCGCTGGCTGCGCGGTGCCTTTTGCGAAGCGGTTCGCGTTGTAACTGGTGGCAAATGCGCTGAAGCCGCTCGCATGCGCGGGCCAGCGTGCGGCTGCACGAGCCATGGCGGAGGTGACCGTCTCATGGGCGGGAACATCCAGCCCGGCTTTTTTGAGGCGATTCCGCAACGCTCGCCACGCACGCACTGCGGGATCGACCCGGTGCTCAAGCCGCTTTAACCAGAGCCACCAAATGATGCCCACGAGCGCGCCACTGGCGGTGATCGCCAGCAGCATCCAGCCCAGCGCGGTAAACGGGTTCATTCCTGCCAGGCCAAGATCTTTCAGCAGTTCGCGCTGACGATCGCGGTCGAAGCCGATGATCCATTTGGTATAGCTGAACGTAGCCTCCTCCCAGACGTTGCTAAGCCCGGTGAACGACAGCCACCCGCGTCCGCCAACCAGCAGGCGCTCGGTCTCGGGCAGTGCCTCCTGCAGTCCGCGTTCAATGCGGTTAGGCGCGACGGCCGCGGTCGGATCGACGCGAACCCAGGCGCCATCAAGCCACGCTTCCACCCAGGCGTGAGCATCGCTCTGGCGGACGATCATGTATCCCGACGGGTGATATTCGCCTCCCTGGTAGCCCGTGACCACCCGTGCCGGAATGCCGCTTGCGCGCAATACAAACACCGTCGCACCAGCGTAGTGCTCGCAAAAGCCCTTGCGGCCGTCAAACAGGAATTCGTCGATCGCGGTGATACCCCGTTGACCGCCGTAGAGCGGCGGGTTTAGCGTGTAGTAGAACTGCTCCCGGTTGAACAGCGTCAATAGAGCCCGAATCCTGTCGCGCGGGTCCGGATAGCTGGCTGCCAGCTCCTGCGCAAATGCTCGTGTCCTCGCATTGAACGGTCGCGGGCCGGTACGCAGCTCGGCGGCGTTTGGCGCTGGACGTTCGGCGGCATACTGGCCTCTGGCAAAAGACTGGACGCGATACTGGGTCGCCCCGCTCGGCGCACGACGTACGCCGATTTGCTGCGCATCGCTGAGAAATGCCGTGCTTTCGACAGCAGGTCCCGATGGATAGGCAACTGGCATCTCGAGGACCGGAAGCCAGCGGGTTTCCTGCCGCTCGACCGTGACCGTGTACTCGATGGCTTCCCGCGCATGTTCCTCCGGGGTGAAACTGATGAAGTCGCCGCGATTGCGCTGGACGTTGTCCGGACCAACGCTCCACGTCACACCGTCAAATTCGCGCAGGACCGGTCCGCGCCAATAGAGCGCGTTTTGCGACGGTTTGCGTTTCTCGAACTCAACGCGAAACGCGGTTTCTTTCGACAAAATCAGCTTGGCGATCTGTCCGGGGCGCATTTCTTCGGACAATCCGCTTTGCCCGGCGCTGGTGTCTCGCATGCCCCAAAGCGGTGCCGTCGCGCGCGGAAACAGGATGAACAACATGGCCGCGAGCGGGATGCCCAGCAGTGTGTGTGCCGTCGCGCCCTTGACATGCGCCCACAGGCTGTTCTCGTTGTCACTGCCGGTCGCCGAAGGGGGCGTTGCCGGTGCATCAAACAGGCGCATGACGGCGATGTAGACGATGATGACCGGCGGCACACTGAGCGCCGCGAGCAGTCCCAGATTTTCAAAGAAACTGGCGACATACAGCATCAAACCGAGTCCCCACACCCACATGAAGTCGCGGGTGGTGCGTGCTTCCACAAGCTTCAGTGGACCAAACACGAAGAGAAGTGCGATACCGGAGTCACGTCCAATGAACTTGCCATACTGCAAAAAGACCAATACACCGGCACCCACCGTCAATAGCATCAACAGCGCCCGCCAGTGCCATTGCCTCGGCGGTTTGTTCACCAGCCCGGCCAGCAGCAGTGCGCCGATTCCGGCTATTGCGATCGTCAGGTTGACGGATGAAAGATTTGCGGCTTGGGCGAGCGCAAGTGCAAACAACATGACGCGCCGCGCGCGCAGATCCGGAACAAACTGTTCAGGCTGCGCAGCGACGTTAGCGGCTGGGGTACGCGCATCGCCGGCAAAGGGACTACGCAGCCACGACCGGGCCGACATCAGCGCAACCCCTGTATATTTTCAATGCGCTCCGGGAACACGGCAAGCAGCGTCATGGCGTGGGCGTATTGCTGTGCGCCATCGGCCAGCGGCAGATGACCGTTTGGCATCACCAGAGAGTATGCGCAATTTTCGTTGTGCGCCCGTGTGAGCCACGCGGCCATACGAGAAAGCCTGGCCTCCGTATCGCCGAGTGTGATCGCCTGCCATGTGAGCTCGATTTCCTGGCGTGTTCCGGCGTCGCCGGTCCGCGTGTACCAGTCACCTGATTTTGCGACCTGTTTCCAGGCCACCCGGCGCAGCGAATCGCCCTGTACGTATTCGCGAAGGCCATCGGGATCGTGGGCAACGT
>CAYMSY010000202.1:0-5799 GCA_964393195.1 uncultured Alcaligenaceae bacterium
TTCGCGGTAATCCTGGCCGACGAGTTGATTCGCCCGACGGCGGCGGGGCCGGGCGCACGCGGGTCAACGGCGCAGCTCGCCGATGTGTTCACGCGTCTGTGCGGCGCGGCGCATGGCGGAGGGGCCGTGATCGGCGTCAATCACATGCCGGGCGATTCGATTTCACGTTACGGCGCCATCAAGATTGCCGAGACCGTGGCGCACGCCGACGGCGACGCCATGCGGTTGTCCGGTTTCGTCGAGAAACCGAAGCCCACCGAAGCGCCGTCGCAGTTTGGCGCGATTGGCCGCTACGTGCTGCCAGCGTCGATCTTTGAACACTTGAAGCTCATCAAGCGCGGCAGTGGCGGCGAAATCCAGTTGACCGATGCCATCGCGGCGCTCGCGGCCGTGGAGCCTGTGTACGCCGTGGAAACCCTGGGCCGCCGCTACGACTGTGGCACCAAGCTCGGTTATCTCGAAGCGACGGTCAAGCTCGGGCTCGAGCGGCCCGAGTTTGGCGACGAGTTTGCACGGTTTCTGAAGCAGCAAATCTAGCCCCTCCAGGAGAACACGAGAACGTTGCCGGAAACAGGACGTCGGTCATCTCAAAGCCCTGCTGAGCGCGGTGTCGAGCTCGCACAGCAGAGCACAGAGCAAATATTTCCAAACGAAGAATTGCCCTGCACAGCATTGTGCGAAAGCTGGAGTTCTGACCGGGCGCGGTGCGACTCCGCAGATTGACTGAAAGAGTGAGGCATGACTGTTGACACGAACCTTGTTCGCCGCGCCTTCGGAAGATTGAAGGCTTACCTGTTGTTCTCGGGTGTCGCCGCGCTGCTGGCGTCCGCATCGCCGTCACACGCACAAGTGTTGAACTTTCTGTTCACAGTATGAGCGCAACGGCGAACAATCTCGGCAATGCGATGATGCTGACCCGCTATGCCCGAGCCATGAGTGGAGTGCCGTTGCTGGCAAGCACGGGGATCCCTGCGAGCGATCTCGCTACAGTCAACAGTGCCGTCCAGGGCAACCTGACGCGTCTTGGCGTCGATGGCGACGGAGTGATCGGTCTGGTCGCCGCGCGCGTGTTGCTCGGTTTGAGCACCTCGTCTGCGGTCACCTTGCCTTGAATGGACCGGTTCAACAAACAGGACTCCATACTCGGGCCGGTTCTCAATGTTCCGCGCTGTCTCGTCCGTGGCCGGAGTGATCGGTCATTGGTCACCCAACGTTGTGGATGCGTAGTTTGAGGCGAGGAATCTAAGAGTCTTTGGCGAGGGCAAAGGCGATGATTGACTAACCGCTTTTTCATTGAACGTCCACTGCTTGCGGGTTGAAGGCTCGTTTTGCCAATAGTCGATAATGGAGAAAATAGCACTTAACCCCTTATGCAATAAGCGTTCTGTCGTGAAGCTGCTGCCTTCTGTGTCGTTCGTGCAACGAGTTGCCGTCCTGCACGGCTGTCCGCCAGAATCAATTTGAGCCGTATGTTTTGTGGATCAGACGAGATTCGCGTATTCCGAGAGGTTTTTGTGTAGACTAACGGTAAGTAATCAAATACTTACCATTTCATCCCGCGCACAACTCTGATCCAAATGCCAGCAAAATGCTCATGACCGCCATGCCAGACGATCCAATTAGCGCCCCTTTGGCAACAGCACAGGCGTCATCTGCCCCAATCCGTTTGCGCACGGAGCAACGGCAGGCTGGCATCGTGGCGGCTGCGTTGCGTCTTGCCCAGGACGGTAGCCCAGCCGACATCACGACCAGCGCCCTGGCCCGCGTTGTCGGCGTTACGCAAGGCGCGGTGTTCAAACACTTTCCGACCAAAGAGGCGATATGGCTCGCGGTTATTTCGTGGGTGGCAGGGCACCTTCCGCGTTTGCTGAACGATGCCGCCGAGCGGGCTGAATCGCCGCTGGAAGCGCTACGTAACGTTTTTCATGCTCACGTCGAATTCGTGATCGCCAATCCCGGCGTACCGCGCCTGATTTTTCATGAATTGCAGCAAGCCGCTGAGACTCCCATGAAGCAACAGGTTCGCGCACTGCTTCAGGCCTACCGGCAGCTGCTGCTCACCCAGTTCAAAGCGGCCATAGAGCGCGGCGATGCTGCGACGGACCTGGACATTGAAGCGGCGGCGACGCAGTTTGTCGGGATCATTCAGGGACTGGTCATGCAATCGATGTTGAGTGGTCAGACGCACATGATGCGCACCGAAGCGCCGCGCGTTTTTGCCCTCTACCTGCGTGGCCTGCGCTGACCCCATGAAGTTCACCAGACCCTCGCTCAAACTCATCACGCTGGTGCTGCTTTCCGTGCTGCTGTTAGCGGGAATCGCTTTCGTCCTCACGCGCGCCGGTCCGTTTGCGCCAATACGGGTCACCCTTACCACAGCGCAGGAAGGCGTACTCTCGCCCTCGCTGTTCGGCATCGGTACCGTTGAGGCGCGGCGCAGCTTTTTGGTTGGGCCGACCACCGCAGGTCGTGTGTTGCGCGTGCTGGTCGATGTCGGCGATAGCGTCAAAGCGGGGCAACTGCTCGCCGAAATGGATCCGGTGGATATCGACAGTCGCCTTGCCGCGCTCGATGCCTCGGTCGTCCGTGCGGCGAGCGTGATTGCCGCCGCTGACGCGCAGACGACCGATTCCAAAGCGCGCAGCGAGCTGGCCGCAACCAGTGCCGCGCGCTACACCGCATTGGCGAAACAGGGCTTTGTCAGCAGCGCCATCCTTGAATCAAAAGCACAGGAGACACTCTCCGCCGACGCGGGTGTGCGAGCCGCGCAAGCCAATGCTGCCTCGGCCCGGCAAGAACTCGTCCGGCTGCGGGCTGAGCGAGCGGCGCTTGCCCAGCAGCGCGCCAATGTAAGGCTGGTTGCGACGCACGATGCAGTCGTGCTCGCGCGCGACGCGGAGCCAGGCTCGACCGTGGTCGCGGGACAAACGGTCGTGAAGCTTGTCGAGCCGGCGAGCCTGTGGATCAAGGCGCGCTTCGACCAGGGGCGCTCCGGTGGACTAGCCGTGGGTCTGGTGGCCGAGGTAGTACTTCGCTCAAATCCAGCGGTGCGACTGCCGGGAAAGGCTGTGCGCGTCGAACTGCAGGGCGACAGCGTGACCGAAGAGCGGATCGCGCTGATTGTGCTTGACGCGCTGCCAGTCGGCGTTGCCGTTGGCGAACTGGCCGAGGTGACGCTCAAGCTGCCGGCTACGACTCGCGCGGTGCTGGTGCCCACCGCTGCGATTAGACGAATCGATGGCCAGACCGGCGTGTGGATTCAGGACACCGCCGGTTTGCGCTTTGCGTCAGTACGCACAGGACAGGCCAGTCTCGATGGACAGGTGCAGGTGCTCGACGGCGTGAAAGCGGGGGAGCAAGTGCTCGTCTACAGTGAGAAAAGCATTGATTCGCAAAGCCGGATTCAAGTGGTGCAAAGCCTCATCAAGCCGTCCCCATGATTAGTCTTGCCGGTCGCGACATCCTGCATTCGTGGACGAAGTTTGTGTTTACGGGCGTTGGTCTGGGTTTGTTGATCGGTGTGACGTTGACGATGGCCGGTGTCTATCGCGGCATGGTCGACGATGCGGTGATGCTCCTCAAAAACAGTGGCGCCGATTTATGGGTGGTGCAAAAGGATACGCAAGGGCCGTACGCAGAGGCCTCAAGCCTTCGCGACGATGTGTATCGCTCGGTACTCGGCATGCCCGGCGTCGCGCGCGCGGGTAACGTCACCTATCTTACGATGCAGGTGCGTCGCGATGCAGCCGACGTGCGCGCCATGGTTGTTGGTATTGCGGCAGACCAGCCAGGTCAGCCCGATTACCTCGTTGCTGGTCGCCACATATCGCGCGGTCACTACGAAGCGGTGGCCGATGTGAAGACCGGTTTTCAATTGGGCGACCGCATCAAGATACGCCGCCACGAATACAGCGTGGTGGGTCTCACGCAACGCATGGTTTCATCGGGCGGAGATCCGATGGTGTTCATTCCGTTAGCCGACGCGCAGGAAGCACAGTTTCTGAAGGATAACGACGCCATCGCGAATGATCGCGCGCGCAACGCTGCCAACCCCGCGCTCAACCGCCCCGGTGTTCCCGGCTTGCTTGAGGCCGTCACCGCATCGCAAAGCAGCAATCACAACGTCAACGCTGTGCTGGTGCAAATAAACCGCGGCGCCGACCCGGAAACGGTGGCCGAACCGATCCGCCGCTGGAAACACCTGCAGGTGTTTACTCGCGCGCAGATGGAAGACATCCTCGTGGCCAAACTCATCGCCACCTCAGCCAAGCAAATCGGTATGTTTCTGGTGATCCTCGCCATCGTAAGCGCGGCCATCGTCGCGTTCATTATCTACACGATGACGCTCGGCAAGTTGCGCGAGATCGCAGTGCTCAAACTCATTGGCACCCGTGACCGCACGATTGCAGGCATGATCCTGCAGCAGGCGCTTGGCCTGGGGGTGATCGGATTTCTCGTTGGCAAACTGTCGGCGACGGTGTGGGCGCCGGCCTTTCCAAAATACGTGTTGCTGGAGACGGGTGACGCAGTGCGCGGCTTTGTAGTGGTAATGATTATTTGTGCGCTGGCGAGCACGGTTGCCATTCGCGTTGCGCTGCGCGTTGATCCTGGGGCGGCTATTGGATGAGCGGGCAAAGCGGGCAACATGACTGATGTGCTGACCACGGGCATCCGCATTGAGGGCCTCAGCAAACGCTACGGCGTTGGCGAGGCAGCCGTCGATGCGTTGAAAGATGTCAACATGGAGGTGGCGCCCGGCGAAGTCGTCGGACTCATCGGCCCGTCGGGTTCCGGCAAGAGCACGCTACTCAAGTGTTTGGGCGCGGTCATTGAGCCGACAACCGGCCGCATGACGCTCGGAGACACGACGATTTACGACAGCGGATGGAAGCTGCGTGACTTGCGCGCGTTACGACGTGATCGCATCGGCTTCGTGTTTCAGGCGGCGTACCTGATTCCGTTTCTTGATGTGACTGACAATGTGGCGTTGCTGCCGATGCTGGCTGGTCAGCCCAACGCGAAAGCGCGAGCGCGCGCTGTCGATTTATTGACCGCGCTGGAAGTCGCGCATCGCGCAAAAGCAGAGCCGTCGCAGCTTTCTGGCGGCGAGCAGCAGCGCGTAGCGATTGCGAGGGCGTTGGCCAACCAGCCGCCTGTGATCCTCGCCGACGAGCCCACCGCGCCACTCGACAGCGAACGTGCCCTTGGCGTCATTCGCATCCTCAATCAAATGGCGCAGCAATTCCGTACTGCGATCATAGTCGTGACACATGACGAAAAAATCATCCCGACGTTCAAACGTATCTATCACATCCGTGACGGCCGGACGTACGAAGAGGTAGGGCAGGGGCTGACAGTTTAGTCGTTAAATCGGCGCCTGATGCAGGCGCCCGCCAGCCAATTGCAAAGACGCGTGTCCTCTTCAGTTGCTTAAACAGTGATCACGACAAATTCGCCGTCAGCGCCAATCCCAAATGACAGAAGCGCCCCGCGCGGGTCGCTCGCGCGAGATTGCCTTCAACGCGCATCGAGAACTGTCCTTCGATCAACACCGCCATGAATTGATCCGGCTTGATCGATGACTCCGTCAGCACCTGGGTCAATAGCTTCTCGGATCGCGCGTTGATCATGTTCGTGGCCAGCGGTGCGCGACTGGCGAGCACCACGTAGCGCGCCTGAAACCACGGGCTGCCGACGTGAATGGCTGGCAAATCTTCGTTCACCCAATCGGCATGATGGTCGCCCGCAACCGCCCAGCCGACCGCCGCACCGGCCCACGATTCACGCTTGGCTAGCCCC
>CAYMSY010000203.1:0-5797 GCA_964393195.1 uncultured Alcaligenaceae bacterium
CGGCCTCGCGCTCGGCATCATCGCCGTGCAGTTCAACTCGGACCTGGGCATGGTGATCATCGCCAGCCTCTGGGGCATCTGGCACATCGTGAGCGGCATGAGCCTCGCGTTTTTCTGGCGGCGCAAGGATGCAAGGGCGGTGCTGGTCAAGGTTTAGTGGTCATATAACTTTTTGCTGAAAGCCTTTCTGAAAAGGGCTCAGCGCGTTATTTGACCAAAAGTCGATTTTTAGCATTTCATCATCCTATGCCCTTCGTGGAAAGGCTTTTATCAAAAAGCTGAAGACGCTTTTCGCTGTCAATCGGCCGTCCCCACCCCCTACGCGCACGGGTGGGAATTGCCCGCAAACGCGGCCCAATCTCCTTGATTCATTGTGAAACCAAAGAGGAAATGCTATTGTCATAATGACGGCGCAAACTGTCAGACCGGATGTGAACAACACATCAACACAGAACAGCGCAAGAAAGCCCATTCATGCAGACAACTAACTCCTCGTCCTCCTCCCCCCCCCACGCACTAACGCAGCCGCGTGTGCCCGCCCGGTCGCGGCGCGGGCTGACGCGTAGCGCAGCACTCATCGCGATCTCAACGCTGGTCGCGAGTTTCGCGGTCGCGGCGAAGGCGCCGTACCACGCCGCCACGAAACCGATCAAGGATGATCAGGGACGCGTTCAGGTCATCATTGATTTCACTGATGATGCGCACATGCAATACCCCGGCCGTTTGCCGGTTCTCCCGCCACGTGCGGCATCCGCCGCTGAAGCCGCAACCGCAAAACCGGTAGAGTTCTTTCATACCGAGAAAACACTCGCGCTGGTGACCGATTTTGAGAAGCGCTACGGCTTTCAACGCACCGGAATGACCAGTTGGGTTGGCAACAGCGTGACCGCGCGCCTGCCATCTGACGTCATTGAGCGCCTGCGTGATGAGAAACTGGTAAAGCAGGTGTCGGAGGACGAATATCATCGTTTCAGCGCGGCGCAAACCAACGTGATGCCTGCGGGTGGTTGGGGCAACAGTTCCAATAACAACGAATGGACCTCGTGGGGCCATCAGGCCGTCAACGGCAAGGTTTACACGACGCAAAACAATCTCGGCATTGGTCGCAAGATTTACATCATTGACAGTGGCGTGGCCTACCACGATGACTTGCCACCGATGACACGACTGAATGTCGCTTGCGGTTCGTCCGGCAATTGCAATGCGATTGATCCGAATACCTACCCGCTAGTGGGCTGCTACGCACACGCAACCCACGTTGCAGGCATCATCGGCGCGATAGCCAATAACAGCAAGACAATCCGCGGTGCATACGCGGGATTTCCGAATATGGTGTCATTGGCCGTGACTCATCGCACCGGGGGGCTCAACTGTGCGGACAGTTCTGCACCGATTGACCCGTCTGCGCCATCCAGCAATGTGGGTTATGCGCTCGACTACATCGCATTCGATGCTACGCAGAACAATCCCAGCAATTTGGTTCAAATCGCTACGATGTCGATGAACACTGGAGGTGCCGCTTACTATAACAATGGTGCTCCGGAACCCAACTGGTACCGAGTCAAGTCGCTGTCTACGACGATTTGGGCATATGGCGTCCCGATTCGGCCAGGCGTGTTCTTTGTGCAGTCGGCAGGGAATATCGATTCGCAGAACAATACCATCGGTTGCCAGAGGGCCTACCGTCCGGACTACGGTGTCGACGCTCTATCTGACGACGGCGTGATGGTGGTGAGTGCCTCACATAGCAACGGCGGGAGCGTAACAGCGCAGCGTCAATTCAGCCTATTTGTATCGCCCTATGGCGGCAACACTTCAATGTGGCCACCTTCGCCACAGTTGTATCCCCCCGTGTACTCGAACGCATCCAATTGCACCGACATTTGGGCTCCGGGAAACTTGATTCTTTCGACTTGGGGGATTCATACCAATGTTCTTACCAACAACATTACGCTTGCAAATACGACGTACACCGGCAGTATCGGAACGCCGGTAACACCTGTACATGGCGCGTACAACACGGCGGGAGTCCTTGTTCCATTAGATACGACCAAAGGTTGGGTTTTTCTGTCTGGCACCTCAATGGCCGCCCCGTTTGTTGCCGCCGCCGCAGCTTGGTTGGCGGACACGTATGGCTACAACACCGCCGGATCACTTGAGCAAGCCGTCCGATCAAACTACACACTCGACACCCGCCCCAATCCCGGAGAAAGCTTTCCTGCTGTTCCGGTCGTGAGGTTGCCATGAGCGGCAGTGTTGGTTCACTATTGACCAGACATCCGAAACGGTTGTGGTTTCTTCTGCTTTGTGCCTCATTGACTATTTCGATGTTCGGATCAGCTCAAGCGGCGTTTCCGCTGTCTGACATGCGCTCGTTCTATCTGACGTATCGTGATCCGCGGTCGACAGGGTGTGACAACGAACGATATGAGCCTAACCAGGCCGAAGTCGTGGTTGTGGGGGGCGCCACGGAGCCGCCTAAATACACGTTTCAGCAGGGCGACACATTTCAGTGCGGGCCAAAGGATTTCCGCACTGTTCACCGCCTGATGGACGTCACACGTGATGTTGGGGCTGAATATGGCTTGCCGGTCGAAAGTTCGACCTGGATTGCCTATGGCTCGCAAAGATGGTTTGAACCGTGCGGAGGATTCCGCATTTTGCTCCGCTCGACTGGCCTTCCGGACCCCAGCCAATTTTTCGGTTCTCCCGCAATTGAGGGTTGGCGCGGTGACACGCCACTGGACGCCCCGATGGTCAACGGCTATGGACGCTGCGACACAAACACCTTTGGTGGTTGGCCTTTACCCAAGTTCAACATAACAAGCGACTACCTCCCGCAGCCTCCGGTACGCCGCCGCGCAGTCGATGGCAGCGAATACGATGCCAGTCCGTTGATCATCAAGCGAGAGGGCGTGCCCTGGTACACGCATTTCTGGGCCTATCGATTGGGCCTCGTGGCGAGTGAGAACAACTTCAATGATGCTGATCGTTCCAAACTGCCTGTGGGCTGGAATCTCTTTCCTTCCTCAGCCTACAACTTTGAACTGGCGAAACTGCCTCCGCCTCGCGTGGAGGAAGAAGTCACCGAATACGTCAACCGCACTGACTTCCCGAATCAACCGGGCGGTCAGTTTTTCTATGCCGTGCTGGCGGCGGACAAGACGCTGCTGGATTCGCTGCCGCAATGGCAGCGCACCGGCAAATCGTTCAAGAGCGGTGGCTACGTTTCGGTCTGTCGTTTCTACGGCGGCAAGAACGGCGGACCGAATACGCATTTCTACAGCGCCGACGACAAGGAATGTGCGGCCCTCAAGGCGATCCCGCAATTGAGCTACGAAGGCCAGACCTTCGCCGTCAACATGCCAATGCCCGCGAAGAACGCGGCGCAGGCGGTGCCCGGTGCGCTGCGCGATTGCCCGGTCGACAGCAAACCGCTCTACCGCGTCTACAACAATGCCTCAGCCTCAAGCGGGCGCTTCGTCTCGAACCATCGCTACCTGACCGAACGCACCGACGTCACGGCCGCCGTGGCCCAGGGCTGGGTGGACGAGGGGCATGTGATGTGTGTGCCGATGTAGTGCAAGGCATTGGCTTTTTAGTCAATGCCGCATTCAATAAGGGCTCAATTCAACAAAACGGCGAAAGTCGATTTATGGGTAAATCGCGCCCTAAGCCCAATGAAATAAAAGGTCTAGCGAAAAGCTATATCTAAAATTTGACCTGCGCACCGAGCTCCAGCACCCGGTTGGTCGGAATCTGGAAGTACGCTGTAGCGGACTGCGCGTTGCGCGCCATCAGGCTGAACAGGCGTTGCCGCCAGATCGAAATCCGCGTGCACTGATTCGGCACCAGCACCTCGCGCGAAACGAAGAACGAGGTGTCCATCATCTCCAGCTCGATGCCGTGATCCTTGGCGGCAATCGTCAGCGCCTTGGGAATATCCGGCGCGTTCATGAAGCCGTAGGTCACGATCATCTTGTAGAAGCCGCTGCCGAGGTCCTGCACGCGCACGCGGTTGGCGCGCGTGACCAGCGGCACGTCCTCGAAACGCACGTGCAGCACGATGTTCTGTTCATGCAGGATTTTGTTGTGCTTGAGGTTGTGCAACATCGCCGCCGGCATTTCATCCGGGTCCGAGGTCATGAACACCGCCGTGCCCTGCACTCGCGTCGCGTCGCGCGACAGCGCCTCAATCATCGGCTCCAGCGGCAGCGCGATCTGCTTGCGCTGTTCGGTCATCAGATTGCGCCCGCGTTTCCAGGTCGTCATGAACACCAGCACCACGAAGGCCACGGCCATCGGGAACCAGCCACCATCGGGGATCTTGATCGCAGTCGAGGCGAGCAGGGCGAGATCGACTGCCAGAAAGACGCCGATCAGCGCCGCCGCGAGGCCGCGATTCCATTTCCACAGGCCGACCGCCACGATGGCGAAAAGGACGGTGTCGATCAGCATCGCGCCGGTCACCGCCAGTCCATAGGCCGCTGCCAGATTGTCGGTGCTGCGGAACGCCAGCACCACGATGAACACCAGCACGAACAACGTCCAGTTGATGGCTGGCAGGTAGATCTGGCCTTCGCTCTTGTGCGAGGTGTGCACGACGGTCATTCGCGGCAGGAAGCCGAGCTGGATCGCCTGACGGCCGATCGAGAAAGCCCCGGAGATGACAGCCTGGGAGGCGATGACGGTCGCGATGCCGGCCAGGATCACCATCGGAATCAGCAGCGCATGCGGCACCTGATCGTAGAAGGGATGCATCTTGCAAGCTGCCGCCGGCGCTGCGGCCGCCTGCTCGGCGCAGGTCTTGAGGATCAGCGCACCTTGACCGAAGTAATTCAGTACCAGCGCCGGCATCACCCAGGTAAACCACGCCACGCGGATCGGCTTGCGCCCGAAATGCCCCATATCGGCGTAGACCGCCTCGGCGCCGGTCACGGCCAGTACGGCTGAGCCGAGCACCACCAGCGACAGCTTCGGGTTTTCGACCAGAAAACCGAGCGCGTAGGCCGGATTGATCGCAGCCAGCACCGAGACGTTGGACGACAGGTGATATATCCCGAGGCCGCCGAGCACGAGGAACCAGAGTGCCATGATGGGGCCGAACCATTTGCTGACACTGCCGGTGCCGGTACGCTGGACATAGAACAGGCCGGTCAGAATCACCAGCGCAGCGGGCACGACGAATACATGCAATTTCGGACTGATCTCGGTCAGCCCTTCCATCGCGCCGAGCACCGACACAGCGGGTGTGATGATGGAATCACCGAAGAACAGCGCCACACCGAAAATGCCCAGCAAGGTCAGGTAACGACGCTTGGTGATCTCCTGCACCGCGCGCAGCGCCATCGACAGCAGCACCATGGTGCCGCCTTCGCCCTGATTGTCGGCGCGCAGGATGACGAAGGCGTATTTGAGCGCCACCACAATGGTCAGCACCCAGAAGATGATCGACAGCAGGCCCATCACGTTGGCCTGAGTGAGTGCGACGCTGTGATTCGCGTTGAAGAAAACTTCCTTCAGCGTGTACAGCGGTGACGTACCGATGTCCCCATAAACGACGCCAATGGCGCCGAGGGACAGGCCTGCCAGCCGTGCCCCGGAAACATGTTTACCGGGGTGGCCGCTTGCCGCGTGTGAACTCATGAAAGATTGAGTATCCGTTTGCAGAGCGCGGATTGTATGCCTGTTGCGGGGAATTTGTGCGGCGCAGCATTCTTTTAGAGGAATATCCTCCAAAAGCGGTACAGAAAGGCGCTCAGGCCCGGTTTAGCGGCAGATTCAACAACAGATTCTG
>CAYMSY010000204.1:0-5786 GCA_964393195.1 uncultured Alcaligenaceae bacterium
CACCATCTTCGCGGGACCGAACAGGGTGGTCAGGGCTTCGAGTGAGCTGCGGGCTTCCAGCGGTAGTGATTTGATTTCGGCCAACGCACTTGTACTTTTGGCGGCGAGTGCGGCGTCGGCAGCCTGCGTGGCCTTGGGTGAGAGTTCAAAATGCTGTGCCAGCGCCTTGAAGACGCCAACATGCCCGCAATCGAGCAGCAGCGGTGCGGCGCCGGCGGCGCGAGCGGACGAAATCATGAGATTGACGATCTCGACGTCACCGGCAACCGTTGCCGAGCCGAAGAGCTCCGCGCCGACCTGAGTGAGCGCGCGGCTGCCGCCGATGCTGGCGTGGGTGCGCAGGACTTCGCCGGCGTAGCAATAACGGCGTTCGCTGTCGCCTTCGCTTGCGGCGTGATAGGTGGCGTCAATACGTGCGACCTGCGGCGTGATGTCGGGGCGAACGCCCAGCAATTTGCCGGAAATCGGGTCGATCAGCTTGAAGGTGTTGTGTTCCAGATCCTGGCCGGTGCCGGTCAGCAGCGCTTCGAGATGCTCAATCAGCGGCGGATTGACCAGTAAATAGCCGGCGGCGGCGAACGCATCAAGCAGCGCGCGGCGCGTTTGCTCCATACGGGCAGCCTCGGGCGGCAGCACATCTTCAACGTAATCGGGGAGAACCCATTTGCGCATGGCGCGGGGGAGGCGCTCGGTGTTTTTGGAAAACAGCAAACGCGGGAGTTATTGACAACGAATTCTACTGAACCGGCTTTTCGTCAAGCTGACGATGCATGAAATCGCTTACAGCTTTTTATTGAAATGGCTTTCGAGTGCGGCATAGGCGCGATTTTCAATAAAACTCGACTATTGGCTAAAACGCGATGTAAGCCCTATGAAATAGACGTTTTAAAGAAAAGCTATTCTTTCGCAAACACCACACGAGTTCCCGCGATGCGGTCATGCAGGAACTGCCGCGCCGGATCAACGAGCGCCCAGAAGAAATTGGCAAACAACGCGAGCAGCCACAGCAAACCCAGGCCGGGCGTGGTGCCGACGCCCAGCGCATCGATGCTCACGTAAATCGAGAGCCCCAGCGCCGGGCCGATCCATGTGGCGAAGTAGCGCAGCACGGCCTGCTTGAGGCTCACCGTGCCGCCGTCGGCGCTCAACAGCCGCAAATGCCAGGTCTTGAACGCCAGCGTGCGTCGTCCGCGGACCCAGAAATAAATGAAATAGGCGCCGATGGAGACGAACAGATAGACGCGCTGCAGCCAGGCGATGGGCCCGCTCAAGACCTGCGGCTTGCCGGCACTCATGCTTTCGCCGGAAACGGACGCGAAGATCAGGCCGATGATGAACAGGTAAGCGACCAGAAACAGCAGTTCATGGACGAAGGCACCGAAGCGTCGCCAGAGGCTGGCAACCGGCAAGCCTCCGGTGGCGGAGGCTGGCGACGAGGCGGGCGTGGAAACGGGCGATGCGGGCTGTTCTGACATAGCCCCGCATGTTAGCGGCAGCCCGGATCAGGGCTTTTTGGTGTCGACGGCGGGTGCCGTAGCTGGCGTTGCTGTTGGCGTCGGCGCCGCAGTGGGGCCAGCGGGCGCTGCGGGCTTCGCTTCAGGCGCCGGGGACTTGCCTACGGGCTTCGCCGACGGAGCGGCTTTGGTTTCTGCCGCCTTTTTACGCAATTCCTCGCGTTTTTCAGGTGGCAGGTTGCGGTATTCGTCCCACTTTTGCGGCACCGAAGCACGCTTGTCCGGAGGCAACGCCTTGAGCTGCTGATACTGCTCACGCGCCTTGCGCCGCTCATCGGGCGTCAGTTTGGCCCAGCCGACCATGCGATCTTGCAGGTTTTTCTGCTGATCAGCGGTCATCGTCGGGTATTTCTGTGCGATTTCACGCCATTTGCGCTTGCGCACGTCAGTCAGCGAATCCCAATCCGATGCCAGCGGCGCCAGCACTTTCTGCTCATCCGGCTTCAGGTCTTTCCACTTCTGTGCAAACGCGGGGCCGCCCGCGATCAGGCTGAGCGTGAAAAGCAAAACGGCCGCGAGTCTTGCAACCAGCGCGGCCGTACGTGCGAATGGGGATGCGGAGGATCGGAGTCGGGTCGCCGTCACTTCATTCTCGAACAAATAAATCTACTGATCTTCCCGCAAGAAGTGTGAAAAACCCTTGTCCAGCAAGGCGTCCACGGGAACGTCGTCGGCCAGCAGCATGACGTCCACGTCAGCCGCATCACGGGCGGTGACGAAGTCGTTCCATTGCTGGAAACCATAGGTCGAGAGCACGCCGGCGACGATCAGGCCGGTGGCCCAGAAGCGCCAGTCGGAAATACGGGTGCGCCAGCCTCCAGCCACCACCAGCGTTGAGCCATTGGCAGCGGTGGAGGAAGCCGTCTGTGCGTCCAGGGACGCCACAGCGGCACGGCGGGCTTCGGCCAGGCGATAGGCGATGCCCGGTTTGATGTCTTGAGCGCCCGCGTCAAGGTAAGGACGCAAGGCCTTACCCACGCGATTCAATTCGTGGTCAGAGAGGAGGATTTGTTCTTTTTTCATAGTGTTATTCCTTTCTGGCGGAGCAGGCCTTGCAGCGCATGTACTGCCCGGGAGCAGTGAGTTTTCACGCTTCCCTCCGAGCAGCCCATGGTGGCGGCGGTCTCGGCTGTATCCATATCTTCCCAGTAACGCAGCAGGAAGGCTTCCCGTTGACGTGCCGGAAGCTTCGTCAGCGCTTCTTCGATGGCGCCCATCGCCTCGCCCTGTTCAAGCGCTGCCAGCGGCTGGTCCTTGCCGATGGCACCATCCTGTGATTCGAGGATTTCGAGCACGTCGAAATCATCATCCGAGTCAGAGCCACCGAGGCTGGAAAAGTTCGTGGTGTACTGATTTCGCGTCTTGGTGCGACGGAAATGGTCGAGGATGGTGTTTTGCAGGATGCGCGTGAACAGCATCGGCAGCTCGTTGGCCGGCTTGTCCGAATAACTCTCGGTCAGCTTCATCATCGAGTCCTGCACGATGTCGAGCGCGGCATCATCATCGCGCGTCGCATAGGCCGCATGCTTGTAGGCACGACGTTCGACCGAGGCGAGAAACGCGTTGATTTCCTTGGCTTGAGCCAGAGTGGGACCTTTCTTTTTCTTCGCAGCCGTGGACGGCTGTTCAGCATTCAGCTCGGCGATTATAGGCACCGTTCCCCCGAGCGCGGCGGACACAACAGCAATGAGCATTCGGACTTCCTTCCCCGCCGGACGCATGCTGCGCCAGGCCTTCATCCAAACCCCGAAAACATTCCGGTCCCGCCGATAACGCAGCAGTTTGCCGGCGGATGACACCGTCTGTCGCCCGACAGCCGGTGGACGCATACACTTCGGCGACGACAACGCGGAGCGCCGCCATGAGCCCATTGATTTCCACCCTCAAACGCGTGCTCAAGACGCGTGGCGTGACCTATGCCGATCTGGCCGAACGCATCGCGCTGTCGGAGGCGAGCGTCAAACGCCTGTTTTCGCAGGGTACGTTTACGCTGGAGCGGCTGGAGCAGGTCTGCGCGGCGCTGGAAATTGATGTGTTCGAGCTAGCCAAGCTCGCGCGCGGCGAGCAGGCGCGTGCCGAGCAGCTGTCGATCAAGCAGGAACAGGCGCTGGCCAAGGATCGCGTGCTGCTGGGCGTGTTTTATCTGGCGTACAACGGCTGGCAGATCGATGACATCGTGACGCAATACGACTTTACGCGGCCACAGGTGTTTTCGCTGTTGCGCAAGCTCGATGGTATCGGCGTGCTCGACCTGCTGGCGGGCGATCAGGTGCGCATGAAGGTGGCGCGCAACCTGCGCCTGCGCCGGCGCGGGCCGATTGAGCTGGCCTACGGGCGCGCCGTGGTGGGCGAGTTTCTGCGGCCGGAGTTTGACCAGGTCGGCGGCATGTTCCGGTTCGAGTTTCGTGAGTTGTCCAGCGCGAGCTTTGAAGTGCTCAAGCGCAAGCTGGAGCGGCTGGCTGACGAGGTGCATGAACTGGCGGAACTGGACAGCATGCTGCCGTCAAAAGAGCGGCAGACGGTCGGCGTGGCGGTGGGCCTGCGGCCGTGGACGGTGTCGATGGTGAGCGGACTGCCGCTGCGGAAGTGAGGAAAGGCTATCAGCTTTTCTCTGAGAGCGCCATTTCATGTGGCATGGCGCCCCATAACGTCGCAACTCGACTTCAATAAAAATGGGCCCGTAGGCCCATTTTGGATGCGGGTTTCAGCCTGAAGCTGATCGTGACTAAATGCCCGCAGCAAGGATGCCCTGGAAGTAGCTGCGAACGGCTACGTTACAGAACGGTGGTACCAGACCGCCGTGATAGGCCTGAACAACCTTCTCGGTCGGGGTTGCGCCCGCCGCGTTCGGGTCCTGCGCGGTCGCTGCCTTGGCCGCTGCGAATGCGCCGGCCAGTGTCGGGCCAACGCTCACGGCGTCTTCCAGATTGAAGGTCTTGGTCACCGACTGGGCGCCGGCGATTCCGAAGAAGCGCGCCGCGTCCGTCGTATTGGTGCCGAACACCGTTGGATCCTGCGCGCCGTAGCACATGCCGACCGGGCGGGTTGGCGTCCAGTTCAGCAGGTCGTTCTTGGCCGCCGCGACCCAGGCCGGATGCTGCGGATTGCTCAGCACGGCCTGACGATACGACTGCTTGAGCAGGTTGGGCGTACCGATACCCGAGGCGAACAGGCCGTCCAGCGCAGCGTCACCGGTCACCAACGGGCCGCTGGCGAACAGTTTGAGCGGCAGCTTGCCGGTTGCAAACAGTTGCGTCGTCGTGTTCGGGCCGGGCAGCAGGGTTTCGATGCCGGTCGCATACGGCGCTTCATACACATCTGCCGTCGAGCCGTACATATTGCCGTAGGCCTTTTGCCAACTGGTCAGGATCATCGGCGTGAAGATCGTTGCGCCGAGATTGACGCCACCCGCGTAAACGGTCTGGAACGTCTTGACCAGCGAGTACGGGCCGGACATGTTGCCGGACGCCGTGACCTTGAATTCGGTGGCGTAGTTGTTCTGCATCGCGCGATGCGTTGCCATCGAAACGAAACCGCCCTGTGAATAACCCGACAGGAAAAGTTTGCCGGAATCATTGGCGCCGATGTTCGGGAATGCCTTGCGTGCCGCGCGCAGAGCGTCGATCATGTCGTTCGACTGCTGATCGGCGTTGAGGTAGGGGTGATAGGTCAAGCGCGAGGCGTCATATCCGGCGTAGTTCGAGGTCACGACGATCCAGCCCTGTGCTGCATAAAACGCCGCAATCAGGCCGGCTTCGCTGTTGGCCGGGCTGGCAATGTTGTAGCCTTTTTCGACGGTGGTGCCGTGGCTGTACAGCAGCACGGGACGGGCACCGGTACAGGCCGGATCAGTTCCGGTCGGGACCATGATGCCGCCGGTGGCGTTGGTGGCTTCGCCGACCGCGCCGACCGTGTTGTATTCCATGTAGTGGAAATTGATGCCGCACTTGGGCGTGCCGGCAAGCGCGAGCAGGTTGCGACCTGTGGCCGACGCGGACAGCGCCGCGTTGAAGTCTGCCGCCGTCGGGAAACTGGCAAGCACGACGGGCGGGTTGGCAACGAGCGTGCCGCGTCCGGTGGTGAGATCGATGGACGGGCCGGTGGCAACGTCGCCGCCGCCGCTACAGGCCGTGAGAACTGCTGCGGCAAGTGCAGCCAGACTCAGCGAGTGAATGGACTTCATGGAACCTCCTTATTGAACCGTCGTTGCTCCCAGTCTTGCCGGAAGCGTATCAAAGAGCGATGTTAGGGCTTTGTCGGGACGTCTGCCAG
>CAYMSY010000205.1:0-5784 GCA_964393195.1 uncultured Alcaligenaceae bacterium
GCGCATACATCGCCTCGGGGAGACCTTGCTGCGCGGCAAAAAGGAAGTGGCTGACAGCCTTCGCGGGATCAGCGGGCGGGTTGCCGTGTCCCGATGCGGCTTTTTCGATCAGGCCGAGGTAATACGCCGCCTGCGGGTTGCGCTCCGGGTCGGCGCGCTCAAACCAGATGCGCGCCTTCGCGACGTCGGGCGCAAGGCCGGGCGCGCCGAGCAACCATGTCTTGCCAAGCAGCAATATCGCGCGGGTGTCGCCCTGCGTGGCAGCGCGCAGCACCCAGTCAAGCGCCTCATGTGCGCGTTGCGCGTCCGCTCGGCGCAGCAACGCTTCGCCGAGCGCACGTTGCGCCTCCGCATGGCCGGCACTGGCAAGCGAGCGCAACGCTGCGAGTGCGCGATCATCGCGGCCGGCGTCCGCGTGCATGCGCAGACGGTCGATCTCGGCGGCGGAGAGTGGTGACGCGAATGACGGGCCAGCCCATGTGATGGCCACGAACGTCACCAGAAGGCAAAACGCTTTCACGGCAAGGCGTTACTTCGACAAATCAATCTGGTACACCGAGAGTCCCTTGCCCGAACCATCGTCGGCCTTGAACAGGCTCACATTGTTCAGGCCCGCCGCAATCGCGACCGGCAGCTTGCCTTGCGCCGACTTGAAGGTGACCGGGCCAGCGGTCGTCACCTTGCTGAACCGCCAGCTGCGGTCGAGGCCGTTCGCCTTGCGCGTAATCGTCTTGAGGTTCTTTACGTACTGAATCAGCACATCGCGATTGGTGTCGGGCGAGGCGATGATCGTCTTCGTGCCATCAAGGCCGGGGAAATTGCCGCCGCCACTGGCGCGGTAATTGTTGGTGGCGACGATGAACTCGGCGGTCGGCGAAATTGGCGCGCCCTTGTACATGAGATTCTTGATGCGATTGCCGTTGCCCTGCGTCACGTCAATCTCGTAGCTCACATCGGGATGGGTAATCATGTCGAAGGTGTAGCCCGGCGCGGTGCTGGTCAGCGACTGTTCGGTGGTCAGCGCCGGATCAATCTGGCGGAAACGGCGTGCCGCCGCTTCCAGCCAGTCCTTGAGCCCGGCGCCGGTGACTTTCACTGCGTACAGCGTGTTCGGAAACAGATACAGGTCCGCTGCGTTGTTGATTGCGATGTTGCCGGCCGCGATGTCGGTGAAATCGGCGCCGCCGGCGAAACCGGTCTTGAACGGCGACGCGGTGGACAGCACCGGCAGCGATGCGAACTGTGGCAGGTTGGCCTTGACGTAGTTGCTGACGTAATCGGTCTGGGCCTGATTCACGATCTGCAGCGCTGATACATCGCCGACATCGGCAAAGTAAGACGTCATCGGGAAGTCGCTGCTGCCGATCGGTGTTTTGACATAAGTGATCGTGGCCTGATGCTCGGTTTCGACGCTTTTCGCGACCGACGCGAGCGGCTCGACGAACGACCGGTCGGCGTTCTGGATCGAGCGTGCCTCAACCACGGTTTTCGTCTTGTCGACGGTCCATTTGCCGTCCTTCGCGACGAGGTTCATCTGGATCACGCCGAGCGATTTGCCCCAGAAGTTCGCCATCACGGTCGGAACGCCGTGGACAAATCCCTTGACCTTGTCGACCCCGGGCAAAGAGAACGGCGTGAATGTGCTGGTGGCGTTCGGGAACAGTTGATGCGAGTGGCCGATCAGCATGGCGTCGATGCCGGGCACCTGCGCCAGATGCCAGTTCGCGTGCTCCATTGACGGCGTGTAGGGCTCGGCACTGAGTCCGCCGTGCGAAATGGCCACGATCAGGTCGGCGCCCTGTGCACGCATTTCCGGGATGTATTTTTCCGCCGTTTCCTTGAGGCCGTCGGTATAGACCACGCCGTTGAGCCAGCGTTTGTCCCAGTCGAGGATTTTCGTTGGCGTGAAGCCGATGGCGCCCACCTTGATGTTCGCCAGCACCGGCTTGCCATCTGCACCGACAGCCTTGATCGTTCGGTCGAGGATGACGTAGGGCTTGAACAGCGGCTGCCGGTCTTTGACCGACAGCACATTGGCCAGCACCAGCGGAAAGTCAGGCCCCTTGCAGGGCTGTGCCGGGATCGGCTTCTCGCCGGCGACGAGATTGACGTTGAAACGACTGCCGGTCACTTGCGACAAAAACGACAGCCCGTAATTGAACTCATGATTGCCGATCGCGCCGGCGTCATAACCGAGATCGTTCATGACCTTGTACATCGCGAGCACCTGGTCACAGGCGAGCGGATTCACCTGCGCCTGATAGTCCGACAGCGCGGTGCCCTGAATGGTGTCGCCGTTGTCGAACAGCAGGGTGTTGGCGAATTGCGCGCGCGCCTGCGTGATGAGTGTGGCGGTGCGCTCGAAGCCGACGGTTTTGTCTTCCGCCAGCCGGAAGTAGTCGTAGCTGCGGATGTTGGTGTGCAGGTCGGTGGTCTCGAGCAGCGCGAGTTCGGCGCGCGTGCCGTCGGCGACGCTCCGCTGACTGGGCGGTACGGTGCTGCAACCGGCAATCGCGTTAATGGCCGCAGCGACAACAACAAGCTTGAAAAATCGGTTCATGATGATTTGTGTAAAGCCAAAAAACAAAGCCGCGCATGTCGCGCGGCTTTGGACTGGATTTGCCGTTTCGGGCTTGTGGCCCGAAATGACACCTAACAGCAGGTTTCCTAGAAGTCAGCGCTCAGTGTGATCGAGGTGAACCGCGGCGCGCCGAGATAGTAGAACACGCTGCCCGCAGCTTGGGTACCACCAGACGTTACAACAGGCTGCCCGTTCAATACCGTGCCCGAGCTGGGGTTGCGGTACTTGGTGTTGCCGATGTTGCTGATGTTCAGGCGAACCAACGAGTTTTTCACGAAAGCGAAATCACCAAACTTGTATCCGGCGTCGAAATCGGCCGTCATGTAGCTTGGCACTTCTTCGTCGTTCATGAGCGTGGCGTACTGACGACCCGTCTTCTTCGCCTTGACACGCGCGTAGAGCGGGCCGTTCGAGTATTGCAGCGACAGGCCAGCGAGCATCGTCGGCGTGAGTGCAAACTGTTTACCCGAGGTGGGCAACGTGATCAAAGCGCTGTTGCGCAGGTCATTCAACACCTTGCTCTTCTGGAGCGTGAGCGAACCGTAAGCCGACCAGCCATTGACCGGCACCGTGCCCAGCTCCATTTCGACGCCGCGTGTGCGCGCCTTGCCGGCGTTGGTGTAGATGGTTTTCAGGGAGTTCGGATCAAACGCATTGGCCTGACGATCCGTGAAGTCCACGTTGAAGGCGGTTGCCGAGAACGTGATGGCCTTGCTTTGATAGCGATAGCCGAAGTCGGTCGTGATGGAGGTTTCCGGCTTGATGTCGCCGGTCAGCACGGCTACGCCATTGGTGATCGTCACGTTGCCGTTGGTCGGGGCGTAGGCAAAGTTCGGTGGCGCGCGGAAGTTCTTGCCGATGTTGGCGAAGACCTGCTGCTCACGATCCAGATTGAAACGCACGCCGATCTGCGGCAACACGTCGCTGAATTTTTTCTCGACGCTGTATTGCGAGTTGAAGTTGACCGTGCTGCCACCTTCATTCGCGAAGTTGGTGAACTTGCGCGTGATGTTCAGTGCGCGTGCGCCGAACTGCAGCAGACCGCGATCATTCATGAAGCTGAACTGGTCGCTGAAGTAAGCCTGATACGCCGGGCTGATGGTCAGCCAGTTGCGCGAGTTGAATTCGCTGCCATCCGGGCGCAGGATGCGGCCGTCGCGCAGCCATTGATCAGCCGGATTGCCATTGGCGTCAACGGCAACCATCGGGCCGGTTTGCTTGTGTTGCGCACGCTCGTACCAGAAGCCCAGTTTGAGCTGATGGTTGCCAAACGTGTGGTTGATCTCGGCGGTGACGCCGGGGCGGTTGGTCTTGGTCACGCTGCTGTTGGCAACGATGACGGTGTCGAGCGTGTCGCCGTCGCCGTTGAGATCAACGGCAGCGCCCATACGGCCCGTGGTGGTGTTCAGGAAGCCGGTTTCCGACTGCGCGCGCTGCTGCACGCCGCCGGTACCGTAGCCGTACCACATGTAAGGCTGGACTTTCAGGTAGGTATTCTCGGCGATGCGGAACGAGCCGGACAGCGACATGATCGCGTTTTCAAACGGATTGAGTGCCAGCTTGTAGAACTGTTGTGGCGACCGCGGCCCGGTCTCAACCTGCGCGGTGCCGCGCACCGGCGTCAGATGGCCGGGTGTAAAGGTGGGCGAGTAGTCGGCGTAGTAAGGGTTGATACCCTGCCCAGCGAGTGTGGCCATCTGGGCGAGGCTGAACGTCTGGATGTTGTTATTGACGGCCTTGTTGTACATGATTGAGCCGAGGATGCGATTGTCCGGCGACAGATCGAGCGAGAACGCGGCGTCGAAGTGATCGCGCTTGGCACCGCCCGAGCCCTTCCACTTGTCAGCCTGCGTGTGCGACGCGCTGACGAAGGTCTTCATCATGTTGTTGGCAAAACGGCCGCTGTCGATGCGCACGAAGGTACGCGACAGGCTGAGCTGGCCAATGGTTTGCGCAACGCGCAGACGGCGCTTTTCTTCCGGGTCGCAGCTCACGATGTTGACCGAGCCGCCGGTAGCGCCGACGTGCGGTGATTCAACGTCGGGGTTGCCCTGGGAGATCTGTTGCGTACAGATGTTCTCCATGTCAACGTATTCCTGCGGGAACACCGAGTAGCTGCCGGAGTCATTCACCGGCACGCCGTTGATGGTGAAACCGAGCTGGGTGGCGTCGAAGCCGCGCACATTCAGACCGCCACCGAACAAACCGGTGCCGTCATGGTTGAAGGTGTTGACGCCTGGCAGTATCGAGAGCGCCTGATAGGAGTTGCCCGTTGCGCGATCTTTCTCGGTCGCGTCCTTGGTGACGGTCGAGCGTCCCTTGACGGTGTCTTCGTTGAGGATCTGGCCGGCGCCGAGCTTGTCGCCCTGACCGACGATGGTGATGGTGCCGAGACGGACGGCGTCGTCCTTGGCGCGTGGTGCAGCTTCTTCAGCGGCAGCGGGGGTCGGTGTGGCCTGCGCAAACGCAGTGGAGACGGCAGTGCCGGCGAGCGCGAGTGCGACCGCGCGAGCTAGCAGGGTCAGTGCGGGGCGATGGGGAGATTGAACAGAATGCATGGCGATCAATACCGGTTGAAAAGGAGGAATTTCGATAAATATTTCACATATTTTGTGCGCCGCAGTGACGATTACGTGACAAATGGGATGCATCGGATTGCAGTGTGGCAAAGATGCCCAAACGGCCCCGGCAAGGCCCTTTTTTGTTGCGGTGCAGCCAACGACAGTGCGTCCCGGCACAGCGTTGGGGCGTAACAAGCGCCCGTTTTAAGCGCCAAAAATGTCAATTGCGCGACATTTTTTGCTTACACCTTTTTCGTGAAATGCCCATTCAATAAGGGCTCAGCACACGATTTGTCAAAAACTCGACTTTTGCTATTTTGTCGCTCTATACCGCATTCAAGCGTACATTCACGGAAAAGCCATAAGCATCGGCGAGAAATGTTGCGCCGGGCATGGAACTTTCGGCAATGCTCCGCAGAATACCGTTCGTGAACAGTCCTCCGGTCGCCGAGTCAACATCCGATGCCGCATTGCTCATGCGTATCCGCGCGGGCGATGCCGTAGCGCTATCGACCGTGTACCGGCGTCACGGTGCGGCGGTGTTCCGCTTCGCCTGCCTGCATGCACCCACGCGCGAGGCAGCGGCGGATGCGACACAGGAGACCTTTCTCTGGCTCGCCACCAACGGCGCCACCGGTTTTG
>CAYMSY010000206.1:0-5770 GCA_964393195.1 uncultured Alcaligenaceae bacterium
CTACGCGGCTCTTCGGATCCTGCTTGAAGATGGCGTCGAGAATGGCGTCCGAGACCTGATCGGCGACCTTGTCGGGATGACCTTCGGAGACGGATTCTGAGGTGAAGAGGTAGTCGCTCATGAGTAAACCTTTGCTTTAAATGCACACCGGTTCGACCGGTTCGCCACGGACGTCTTTCGACTTTGGGCGAGCCGGTGAATCATCAGGTTTCACGAGCGGCGACGCTTTAGCGGCAGTAACGCGCAATCCGGTGATTGCCAGCACCCACCCCGCAAGTAGTCGAATAACTCAGCGGGTGCCGCCTAGAATTGTAGGGCAATCCGCATTCATCCACGCTCGCAGCCCGGTCTTGTCGCTTATCAGTCTCTGCCTCTCCCGTATCGCACTCATGCTGGCCAACTGGCTTGCCCGGCGCAGTCTCGCCGCGCAGGCGCGCATTGGCGCGACGCTTGGCCGCCTGATGCTGCTCTCGGGCGGCATGCGCAACCGCCTGCGCGAGAACCTGACGCAGGCGGGCTATGCAGATCGCGTCACGCTGGCGCAGGCGGCAGTGGGCATTGGCCGCATGGCGGTCGAAACTGCCGGTCTCTGGCGGACGCCGGACGAGACGGTTCTCGCCCGCGTGAAGCAGGTCGATGGCTGGGACACGGTGCTCGCCGCGCGAAACGCCGGTCGTGGTGTTATTTTCGTGACGCCGCATCTGGGCACGTTTGAAGTGTTGTCGTTGTTCATTGGCTCGCAGATGCCGATGACCGTGATGTTTCGCACGCCGCGTCTCGGCTGGTCGGAACCGATGATGCGCGCGGGACGTGACCGCATGCAGATCCGCTCGGAGCCAGCCGGAATGAGCGGTATCCGCGCCATGCTGAAAGCGCTGCGTCGTGGCGAAACCGTGGGTTTATTGCCCGATCAGGTGCCGGACCCGGGCAAGGGCGGCGAGGGTGTGTGGGCGGACTTTTACGGGCGCCCGGCGTACACGATGACACTGGCGCAAAAATTTGCCAGGACGTCGGGCGCACTGGTGATGTTCATGGGCTGTGTGCGCCTGCCTGACGCGGCCGGTTATCGTCTGGTGTTTACGCCACTGCCGCCGTTTTCGGAAGATGCCGCGACCTCCGCACGCGAGTTGAATGCGGCCGTGGAGGCGATGGTCGCGAACGCACCGGATCAGTACCTGTGGAGCTACAACCGATACAAGGCACCGGCGGGCACGTTGCCGGCGCCGGCCGAGACGAACAGCGGCGAGTCAACGGGCGAAAAGTCATGACCTTTGCCGGGGCGATCACACGCATCGGCAGCCAGCTGCTGGCGCGTTTGCCGTTGCGGTTCATCGCGGCGATCAGCGGCCCGCTGTCGACGCTGGGCTGGTGGCTCGCAAAATCGCGCCGCCGCGTGGCGCTGACCAATCTGCGGCTCTGTTTTCCGGAACTGTCCGACGCCGAACGCGAAGTCATCGCCCGCGGGCATTTCCGCGCCTACATGCAGGCGGCGCTGGAGCACGGCTTTTTGTGGAACGCAAGCGGCGAGCGTATTCGTGACTATGTCTCGCTCATTGATGAGCAGGAATGGAAAAAATTTCGCGAAGGGGAACACCAGAAACCCGTGATCTGGCTGTGTCCGCATTTCATCGGCCTTGATGCGGCGGCAATCCGTATTTCCGTAGACACCTCCGGCTGCTCGATTTACAGCGAACAGAGCAATCCTGATCTTGACCAGATGATGCTCGCCGGGCGTACCCGCTTCGGGCAATCGGCGATCATTGCCCGCACCGCCGGGGTCAAGCCGATCATCCGCGCGATGAAATCCGGGCTGCCGTTCTACTATCTGCCAGATATGGACTTTGGCGCGCGTGATTCCGTGTTTGTACCGTTCTTTGGAGTGAAGGCTGCGACCATCACCGGCGTGTCGCGACTGGCGAAGCTGACCGGCGCGGTGGTGGTGCCGGTGATCGCGACGCAACGATCGCAGGGGCGCGGCTACGACGTGCGCTTTTATCCGGCTTGGGAAAACTTCCCCTCGGGCGACGATGAGGCCGATGCGCGCCGCGTGAACGCCTTCATTGAGGACAGGGTGCAGGAGAACATGCCGCAGTATCTGTGGACCCACAAGCGCTTCAAGACGCGGCCGCCGAATGAACCGGGTGTGTACTCATGAAGCGGACTGTAGTCGAAAGGAATTCACCGTTCATTGAGGCGGCGACCGATGAAAACATCAGTCGTGCGGTCGCCTCGCTGCGCGCGGGCGCTGCAATCGGACTGCCGACGGAAACGGTCTACGGTCTTGCCGCCGACGCTGGCAGCCCCGACGCGGTAGCAAAGATTTTTTCGGCGAAAGGTCGGCCGGCTGATCATCCGCTGATCGTGCATGTGGCCTCTGCCGACGCGGCGAAAGCGTGGGCTGCTACCTGGCCCGAAGCCGCAGACAAACTCGCTGCGGCGTTCTGGCCGGGACCGATGACCTTGATCGTCAGGCGGGCGGCTCATGTGCTCGACGCGGTCACCGGTGGTCAGGACACGGTGGGCATTCGTGTGCCGTCGCATCCGGTGGCGCAAGCGGTGCTGCGGCAATTTGCCGGTGACGGTCACGCCAATGCCGGACTTGCGGCGCCCTCGGCTAACCAGTTTGGGCATGTCAGCCCGACCACCGCTGCGCACGTAGCGGCCGAGTTTCCTGATCGCGCGCTGATGATTCTTGATGGTGGTGCCTGCGACGTCGGTGTCGAATCCACCATCGTTGACGTCAGCGGCGAGCACGCGCGCATCCTGCGGCCGGGCCGCGTGCGCGCAAGCGAGATCGAGCGCGTGCTCGGTGCACCGCTGGCCGAGCACGGCAGCGATGTCCCGCGCGTGTCGGGCGCGCTCGCTTCGCACTACGCGCCGCGCACGCAGACGCTGATGCTCGCGACGCCGCGTCTCAAGATGCAGTTGCGCGCCTTCCGCCAGGCGCAGGTCAAGCAGCCGATGCGCTGCGTGATCACGCATTCGTTTGATGCCGAGCCCGCCGGGCATTTGCGCGCAATTCGTCTGGCGGCGGATGCGGAGACCTGGGAATACGAACTTTATGCGCTGTTGCGCACGCTCGACGAGGAGCGCTATGCAACGCTGATCATCGAGGCGCCACCGGAGACGCCGGAGTGGGATGCCGTGAATGATCGTGTCAAGCGCGCGACGCGACGCGACAGCGACAGCGGCGACGCTACATCCGGCGACAACGATGACAATTCTCCGGCATGAAAATCGTCCTCGCACCTGATTCGTTCAAAGGCTCGCTTTCGGCGGAAGGCGTCTGTGACGCGTTGCAGTCGGGCCTGAAGCGCGTGCTGCCTGACGCCGAAATCGTGCGCCGGCCGATGGCCGATGGTGGCGAGGGAACGCTCGACGCCATCGTTGGTGCCGCCAGCACATCCACCGGCATGGGCGCACGACGCAAGCAGGCGCTGGTGCGCAACGCTGCAGGGCAGTCGGCCGAGGCCGGTTATGCGCTGATCAGGCACGGCATCTACGAAGCAGCGGTGATCGAGGTCGCGCAGGTCGTCGGCATCGAGGACGCGCACAACATGGCGGTTCCGGTTGGCGATCGTTCGAGTTATGGCGTCGGTGAACTGATCCGCCTGCTGCTGGCGGAAGGCATCCGCCATTTCTTCATCGGCCTCGGCGGCACAAGCACCAACGATGGCGGCGCCGGCCTGCTGTCCGCGCTGGGCGTGCGCTTTGTCGGTACCTTCCGCCGCGAGATTGAGCCGACACCGAACGGCCTCGCGAAACTGATCTCGGTGGACGTCACCGGGCTCGACGCGCGGCTCGCCGAATGCGAGATCACGCTGCTGTCGGATGTGAACAATCCGCTCACCGGCGAACGCGGCGCGACGGCGATCTTCGGTCCGCAGAAGGGCGTGGCGATGCATGACGTGAGCAAGCTGGACGCCGTGATTGACGCCTACGCGAATCGTCTGGAGGCAGCGCTGCAGCGCCACGCAAAAGACAAATCAGGCGCCGGCGCGGCAGGCGGACTGGGCTATGCGCTGCAATTGCTCGGAGCGAAATTTGAATCGGGCGCGCAGACCGTCGCACGCCTGATCGGGCTCGCGGACGCCTGCAAGGGCGCGGACTGGCTGATCACGGGCGAAGGCCGCAGCGACGCGCAAACGCTGCTCGGCAAGACGCCGTTTGCGGCCGCGCAGATTGCACGCGCGAATGGCAAGCAGCATTTGAAAGCAACGCTGATCAGTGGCGGCGTCGACGCCACGGCGCTGACCGCACTGAACGAGACCTTCAACGGCGGCTGTTTCTCCATCGTGCCGGGCCCGATGGCGCTCGATCAGGCGGTGATTCGCGCGCCGGAATTGCTGGCCAATGTGGCAGAGCAAATTGCCCGGATCGCGACGATCAGGGCGTAACAGCTTTTTGCTGAAAACCGCATCTGAGAAGGGCTAACGACGCGTTTACGCCTGAAGTCGATAAATGGCATAAAAGCGAACTGAGCCCTTTGTGAATAAGGGTTTCAGAGAAAAGTTGTTGCCAAAAATCACCTGGAAAAATGTGACAAACCGGCTGTTCAGGCGCGCAGCTCGACCCGCTCCGCCTGCTCACACAGCGCTTCAATCACGTTTTCGACCAGATCGCTTTCCACCAGAAACGGGTTGAACCCGGTTTCGTCATGCCAGCGCGATGAGTCAGGCGCTGCCGTCGACAGGTCGGGCGTAAAACCCATGTCCCACACCGGAAACAGCCGCCGCCACGGTTCGACATAGCGCAGAAGCGTCACATCGTGGTGACGTTTGTCGGCGGCTACGAGGTTGTACAGGCCGTTCACGGCGTCGCGCGGCCCTTCGAGGCATTGCAGCGCATACGCGTTCGACACGCAGAGATAACCGGTGATCGACAGCGCGTTGTTGCGGCGCAGGCTGGCGGTGAGAATCTGCTCGATCGAGGCTTTGGCCAGCGGCTCGACCAGATGGCTGGCGTAGATCAGGCGTACGAGTTTCATGAGCTGAAGTGTAGGCAGCAGGGCGCTGGACATACCAGTCCTCGACAAACGCGTTTTGTCGAGGCAACGCCGGCTTCGTTGCGATGACTATTTCTTCTGGATACCGAACAGCAGACGCCGCGCCTCGTCGGTCGCTGGCGCGCCGGCGGTTGCATTCATGTCCTTCGCGATCTGGTACGCACGGATCGTCGCCGGACGTTCCCGAATCGCGTGAAACCAGCGTTTCAGGTTCGGAAAATCGTCCAGATTCATCTGCTGCCGTTCGTACGGCACGACCCAGGGATAACAGGCCATGTCGGCGATCGAATAATCACCTGCGAGGAACTCGCGATCTGCGAGCCGTTTGTCCATCACGCCGTAGAGCCGCGCGGTTTCGTTGATGTAGCGATTGATCGCGTACGGCAATTTCTCGGGCGCATAGGTGCCGAAATGGTGATTCTGTCCGGCCATCGGGCCGAGACCGCCCATCTGCCAGAACAGCCACTGGATTGCCTCCTTGCGCCAGTACAGCGACTTGCGGTTGAGGAATTTCTTCGATTTGTCGGCAAGATAGAGCAGCATCGCACCGCTCTCGAAAATTGCGAACGGTTCCCCTTCGGGCGCGGCCTGCATCGGCTTGTGATCGACCAGGGCCGGGATGCGGTTGTTCGGAGAAACCTTCAGGAAGGCCGGATCAAACTGCTCGCCCTTGCCAATGTTGACTGGAATGACGCGATATTTCATCTTGGCCTCTTCCAGAAACATCGTGATTTTGTGACCGTTGGGCGTGGTCCAGTAGTAGAG
>CAYMSY010000207.1:0-5770 GCA_964393195.1 uncultured Alcaligenaceae bacterium
TACAAGGAGGGAGTGGTCGCCGCGTCCGTCGAGCAGCTCACTCTCGCGCCCTTTGAGGCCACCAACGTTTTCATCGTGCGCGAGCGGGGCAAGAATGAGTGATAACCCGTCGCCGGCCGGCAAGCTCGATGATCCCGCCGCCGTAAAACGCAAACAATGGTTCTGGCTTGGCACGATCGCCATTGGCGTGCTCGCGGTGTCCTTTCTTGGGGTGCTGTTCACCGGCACGACGCCATTAACCGCGCCCGCTTCCAAGCCGATCGAGAAAATAGTGACGCCCGGCTCGCAGGTGAGTCCGCAGGATTCGTGGATAGGCTCCGCAGGAGCCGACATCGCCACCCTGAAAAAGCAGGTTAAGGAGTTGAGCGACGCGCTCAACCAAGTCAAAGGCAATGCCGGTGCGACGGCGCCTGCAACGCCCGCACCCGGCGCGGCGCTTCCCGCAAGCGCCTATCCTGGCCTGCCCCCGGACGCCACGCTCCCACCGCCCCAGGCGCAGTATCCAGGGCAACCGCAGGGGGCGCCTCATGGCGCTCCCCAAGGCGCTCCCCAAGGTGTGAACTCCGCGCAACAAATCTTCGGTGCGACACGCACGCCTGTGGGCGGGGTACCGGTACTGCCGACCGCCGTCACCGGCCCCCAGGCGGTAGCCGCCGAGAAAACCACCCCGATATTCACAGTCGATCTGACCCCGCGCGCGACCAGCTCAAACGCGCAGGCGGGTCAGCTCCCGCCTAGCGCGCAAGCCGCGATCGAGGGGAACAGCGCACAACCAAAGAAGGAAATCCATAAAGTCTCGAACTACATTCCATCAGGCTCGTTCGGGCGTTCTGTTTTGCTCTGGGGGCTTGATGCGCCCACAGGCGGGCAAGCGCAGTCGAATCCGCACCCCGTATTGCTGCGCGTGATGGATCACGCCGTGTTGCCGAACAAGTTCCGCGGGAAGATCAAGGATTGTTTTGTCGTTGCCGCCGGCTATGGCGATTTGAGCAGCGAGCGCGCGATGATTCGCACGGAATCGATGTCTTGTATCGCCAAGAACGGCAATACCATCGACGTGCCGCTCAAGGGCTGGGTTCTCGGTGAAGACGGCAAAGCCGGCTTGCGCGGCAAGCTCATCTCCAAACAGGGCCAGGTCCTTGCGAACGCCTTGCTGGCCGGGGTGGCCAGCGGCATCGGCAGCGCCTTGCAGCAAAGCGCGACGACCTACTCGGTTTCGCCTCTTGGCTCCACCTCCACCGTTCAAGGTGCCGACGCGGCCAAAGCCGGCTTGGGTCTTGGCGTCGGCCGCGCGCTGGACCGCCTGTCGAATTACTACATTTCGTTGGCGGAAAAAATGTTTCCCGTGATCGAGATCGATAGCAGCCGCGTGGTCGAGATTGTTTTGCAAAAGGGCGTGAGCCTTGATGGATTATTCGATGACGTTGCCGGGACCAACGCCGACGATGACTACCCGGCGCTGGCCCAGCGCAGTCGCAATTCAATGCGCGGGGGAGTCGATGATTAAGCGCGTCAGCCTCAGTGTGGCGCTGGCCGTTAGCGCGCTAACGGCAGCCGGCGCCGAGGACACCCCACCCATTGCCGCGACCCTGGCCAAGCTCTACCCGGCCACTAAGTTCGAGACGATCAAGCCCACACCGGTGCCGGGGGTCTTCGAGGTCGTTGCCGGCAAAAACGTGATGTATGTCGAATCGACCGGGCGCTACTTCTTCTTTGGTCACTTGTTCGACATGAGTAATCAGCAGGACTTAACGACCGATGTCGTGCGCCAAACGACCCGTGTGGCCTTCAGCGATTTGCCTCTCGCCGACGCAATCAAGGTAGTCCGCGGCGCGGGCTCGCGCAGCCTGGCGATTTTTAGCGATCCTGACTGCAGCTATTGTCGCAAGCTTGAGAGTGAGCTTGCGCAGCTAAAGGATGTGACGCTATACACGTTCCCCTTTGTGCTCTTGAACCCGGAGAGCGCGCCGCGCGCGGTCAGCGTGTGGTGTTCCACAGACCCGGTCAAGTCATGGGCACGCCTACTTGCTGGCGGACCTACGCCGGCGGCGTCCGAGTGTCCCAATCCCATTCAGCGAAATATTGCCCTGGCGGGACGTCTTGGCGTTACCGGGACGCCGACCTTGATCAACCAGTACGGCCGCGTACTGCCCGGCGCTGCCAGCGCCGCGCAGATCGACGCGTTTCTCACCACGAAAGAGTAAGTAAGCCATGAGACTCGTCATTTTTTCTGCTGTCCTTGTATCCGCGCTTTCCGGTTGTGCGTCGATCGGCACAGGGCTCGATTCCGACGCCAAGTTTAAGTGCCAGGCGCCCGAGGGCGTGCCTTGTATGTCGGCAACCGGGGCTTACGCGAATTCGCTTTCCGGGAATCTCCCCGGATTGGTTTCACAAACATCCGCTGAGGCGGGAACAAAGCCGGTGGCTTCGCCGGAGGCGGTCGCCGCGTCCATACAAGACGCGGGCATCAAGCGGCGGACGATAGTGAACACGGGGACGGCGCTGCGTTCCGCACCGCGCGTCATACGCTTGTGGATTGCGCCTTGGGAAGATGCCGACGGCGACTTGCACGACCAAATGTATGTCTACCTCACCGTTGATCCCGGTCGCTGGGTGATCGAACACAATCGGCGCAACATCCGCCCCGAGTTCGCGCCCGCCACGTTGAAGAATGCTCCCCAGTCGGAAGTCGCTCCGCAGCCGGCGTCGCAGCAGGGCAGCGCCAATGCGCCGACATTCCCGGCCGTCGTGACCGAGGGCAAACAATGACCGACGCGGCCTTTGAGGGCTCTTCGTTCGAGCGCTTCGTTGATCGGTTTCGAGGTTGGACGGACCAGGTTAAAAGCCAGGCGCGCCCGACCAAGAAATCCAGTATCGACCCGGATGAATTCAGCGCGTCCCAGCTCGCAAGCTGGTTGCCGTACTCATCGTGGAAAGAGGATGACGAGATTTTTATCAATGTCGATTCCATCGGCTTCGTGGTCGAGGTTTCACCGCAAACCGGCGCGGACGGCGACATGGCTCAGATTCTCAGTGCTTTGTACGCGCACAATCCCGATGCGACCGGCGTGCAAGTCAGCCTCCTCGCCAGCCCGCGCATCAGTCACACGGCGCGTGCCTACGGGGCTCGCCGCATTGCCGACAAGCGCGACGAAGGCTACAGCAGCACCTATGGCCGACCGGAGCGTAATGCAAACCCCTACCGCGCCATGGTGCGCCGTCGAGTGGACTATCTGAAGAAGGCCGCGCGCGAGCCGTTAGCACCCACCGTGGGCAGCTTGGTTCGGGTCTACCGTTGCATCATCAGTTACGTGGTACCCGGCAACGTCGACAACTTGGCGCTCATCAAGGAACTCAAGATGATGCGCATCGGCATACGCTCGACCTTGCGCGCCGCCGGCTTTCCCAGCCGTCAGTGGAATCCCGACGATCTGATCAACTGGAACGCCGATCTGCTTAACCCGCAGCGCATGTTCGACGATGGCGTATGGATCGAATACGACGAATACAAGGATATTCGCGATCAGATCATTGACCGCGATACCCATACGTCGATCCGCCCGGACAAGATCGTCTTCTGGAAGGAAAGCCTCGCCGAGCATGTCGCGCTGCGCAATTACTCCGTCAAGACTTACCCGAGGGTGTTCGCACTGTGGCAGATGTCCGGTTTGATCGGTGACCTGTTTCAAGGGGCATTGCAGTATGGCTGCCCCTTCATGATCACGATGGGCGTTTATTTCAAGAATCGCGACGCGGTGACCAATGAAGCGCAATTGCGGCAAGCGCGCGCCACGCAAAACGCCGAGTCCAAGATGGCGAAATACATGCCGCAGATGCAGCAGCAAAAGCAGGATTGGGATCTCGCGTTGAAAGCCATCGACCGTGGAGAAACGCTGGTCGACATGTACCACAGCCTGGCGCTGTTTGCGACCAACGACACCCTGCAGCGCGAGGAGCAGGTGGCGCGCTCGATTTGGGCATCCAAGGGCTTTGATATCAATTTGACCGAACGGGTGCAGCTCCCGGGCCTGCTATCGCATGTCCCCATGGCGCTGTCCACGGATTTCTACAAGGACCTGGAGTCATTCAAACTCACCAGCACCAAGTTGTCATCCAACGCGGTGCACCTGGCCCCGCTCATGGGCGAATGGAGTGGGACTGAGACGCCGACCATGATTCTCGCCGGACGGCGCGGCCAGATCACGACCTTCGATTTTTTCGACAACAAGGCCGGTAACTTCAACGTCGCCGTTGCCGGCGCGTCCGGTTCCGGGAAGTCGGTCTTCGTTAACGATGTGGCCTCCAGCTACGCGTCCATCGGCGGGCGCGTGTGGATTATCGACATCGGACGCTCTTACGAAAACCTGTGCGAATCGTTCAACGGCGATTTCATCGAGTTCACGCCGGAGAAGGACATCAAACTCAATCCGTTCACCTTCGTGGTCGATATCAAGGAGGAAATGGAACTGCTGCAGCCGCTTATCGCCCAGATGATGAGCCCGAAAAAAGACCTGGATAACCTGAGCTATGCGAATCTTGCGCCGGCCATCGTGCGAGTGTGGAACGAGAAGGGCAACAAATCGACCATCACCGATCTGTACGAGCTGCTCAAGACCGGGCGCATCGATACTGACGAGAACACGCAGCCGGACCAGCGCATTCGCGACCTTGCCACACTGCTTTTCAACTACACGCGCGACGGCGCCTACGGCCGCTACTTCGATGGCGATGCCAATATCAGCTTCGACAACTTTTTCACCGTCCTCGAGCTGGAAGAACTTAACTCCAAGAAAGACCTGCGCGCGGTGATCCTGTTCATCATGATGTACCGGATTACCTACGACATGTATTTGAGCCCGCGCGACCAGCGCAAGCTCGTCATTCTCGATGAGGCGTGGGACTTGCTGGGCACGGTATCCGGCGACCAGGGTGTGGAATCTTCCGCGTCCGCCAAGTTCATCGATGCCGGCTATCGCCGGGCGCGCAAATATGGCGGCGCTTTCGTGACGGCGACACAGAACATCACTGACTACGACTTGTCGCCTGCCGCGCAATCGGCACTCAAAAACAGCGATTGGCGCTGCTATCTGCGACAAAAAGCAGAAGCCCTCGAAGTCATCAAAGGCAAAGGCATTTACGCCGACGATCCGGGCTTCCTGCGTGCCCTGCAAGGCCTGCGCACGGAAGAGGGCGTGTTCTCCGAAGTGCTCGTCAGCGGCCCCGGCGTAAAAGCGGTGATGCGCTGCTACATCGACCCCTACACGCTGCTGCAATTCAGCTCCAAGGCCGAAGACTTCACCGCACTCAAGAGCCGCAAGCAGCGCGGCATGACGCTCGACGAAGCGACCGAGGATGTACTGCGGACACGGAACGCGGCATGGAAATGAAAAACGTGATGGTGGTCGCCGTTGCGGTGCTGATATCGGCGGCACTGATTGCCGGCAACAATTGGCTGAGCGCGCGCGGCGCGGTACGTTATGCCGTGGTCGATGTCCTCGACATCTACAAGGAGAAGGAGAAGGAATTCAGCGCGCTCATTCTGAAGCCCAACTCCAGTGAGGCGGAGCGGGCGAGGGCGGTCGATCTCGCCCAGGACTTCGGCAAGCGACTGGATGCCGCGTTGAAACAGTTGCCGACCGAGTGCGGCTGTGTCTTGCTAAACCGGTCCGCGGTGGTCGCAAGCAACGGCATCAAGGACTACACCGACGAGCTGAAGGCGCGGCTAGCCACCAAATCCCCATGACGGCGTTACCCATGAATATCCTGCAAG
>CAYMSY010000208.1:0-5743 GCA_964393195.1 uncultured Alcaligenaceae bacterium
GCGCCTGTGCGTTCGAGCTGCCGATGCTGCATAGCTGGCTCCAGCGCAGCGAGTTCGAGCGACGGACAGAGCTGAAAACCTGGCTCGATCCGCTGGCGCCGCTGGAGGAAGCGGTCTTGCTGGTGCTGCGCCTGTTGCGTGAATCGAGCCAGATGACGGCGGAGACGGCGCATCAGGGCAATTTTCATCGTGCGCTCGCCAGCACGCGGCCACTGCTGCTCGCCCGCATCGAGCTTGATACGGGCCATGCCGTCGTGCCGGAGGTAAGCGCCAACAAATACACCGTCAACGTGCGCTTTCTGGAACACGGCGGATTGTTTCAGTCCGGCGGTCGGGCCGCAGTTGCACATCGCAGCATTCCATTCCGCCTCGCACTCTGTTCGCTTTAGGCGAACCTTCACCTCAGATGAAAACTGTCGCCTGTCCGCGCTGTCAAACGCCCGTGCCGTGGGTCCCTGAAAGCAAGTTTCGCCCGTTCTGTTCAGAGCGCTGCAAGAACCGTGATTTCGGCGCCTGGGCAAACGAGGAGTACCGGATTGCCAACGCCACGCCGCCGGACGACGCACAGGGTGGCCTGCCGGATCGCGAATGAGTGGTATTCAACTTTTCACTGAGAAGCCCATTCACAAAGGGCTAAGAGCAGTGAAATCACCAAAGTCGATTCTATGCAAAATGGCATGATAGCCCTTTTTGAATGGGCATCTCCAAAGAAAGCTGATCAACCCTTTTAGCCACGCAACGCGGCCAATACATCACTCTCAGGCGCATGCAACGCCGGCAGTAGCGGCGACACAACGATAGCGTTCGGTGACTGCCACGCGAACGCCTGACCTTCGCGCCCATGCGGCTCGCCGGACCAGTTGTTAGTACGGCAGAAATTGAGTTCCACGTGGGCGTGCTCGTAACTGAAGCGCTCCCGACGCCACAGTGTTGCCGCGTGGATGTGAACGCCCAATTCCTCGTCGATCTCGCGGATGGCGGCATCGACGACCGTTTCCCCGGTTTCGATCTTGCCTCCCGGAAACTCCCAATAGCCCGCATACGCCTTGCCTGGCGGGCGCTGCGCAAACAACACCTGATGCTCACCATCGACCGTGCGCTCGATGATCACCACGGCGACGCGCGTCAGGGGTCGGACATCATCCGGATTGAAGCGCGGAATTTCAGCACTCATGCCTGACCGTCACTTGCGTTTCTCGGCATGACTCGAAGCAACCGAGCGTCCCGCGAAATCCCGGGCAAACTGATAGGCGACACGCCCCGATCGTGAACCGCGCTGCAACGCCCAGTTGAGCGCATCGCGTTCGAACGCATCGCGCTTCCTGGCATCTGCCGGAATGGTCGCGCCGAGCTGCTTCACCCATGAAGCGACGGCTGCCAGGTAGTCTTCCTGCGAGAACGGATAGAACGAAATCCATAGCCCGAAGCGCTCGGAAAGCGACACTTTTTCCTCGATGCTTTCGCCAAAGTGAACTTCTTCACCGACGTATTTCGTCTCTTCGTTTTCGTGGAAATATTCGGGCAGCAAATGGCGGCGATTGGACGTCGCATAGAGCAGCACGTTCGGTGTGGCAGCCGCAATCGACCCGTCAAGAATCGCCTTCAGCGCCTTGTAGCTGCCATCACCGGCATCGAACGACAGGTCATCGCAAAACAGTACGAAACGATAAGGCTCATCCGCAATTTGATCGACGATATCCGGCATGTCGTTGAGATGTTCTTTCTCCACCTCGATCAGACGCAGGCCGCGCTTCGCGTAGCGCGAAAGCATGGCCTTTACGAGAGAACTCTTGCCCGTCCCGCGCGAGCCCGTGAGCAGGACGTTGTTCGCCGGTTTGCCAGCAACAAACTGCTTCGTATTGCGATCAATAAGCGCGTGCTGTGACTCAACCCCCACCAGCCAGTCAGCGTCCATGTGATGCACGTGCTGCACGGCTTCAAGATACTTGAGTGTGCCGGATACACGCCAGCGGGCCGCGATGTGCTGCCTGAAATCCGGTTTGGTACGTGCGGGCGGCGCGATGCGTTCGAGGGCGTCGGCGATTCTGTTCAATGTGTGTTGGATTGCGGCGTTCATTTCAACAAATGCAAGTCAAACACCACATCGCAGATTGCCACCGGAACAATAACGATCATGGCGACCAGTATGAGATAAAGGTAAAAAAATGTCCAAATTCTTGTGACGACTTCGCGCTTGGCATAGCGATCTTCCACGAATCGGTAATCCGCTCACCAAACTTCTTTTCAATCTGCTTGACTTTGATCCAGCGAAACGCAAACAAGGCGACGAATCCAATAGCCAGGAAGACCACAAGCCAAGCAACGTGCGCGAGCAGGTACTGCGCAGAATTCTTCGCAAAGTCCAACAACCCGACCCCAGTCACGACTGCGATTTTCCTCTAACTACGATATTCCGCATTGATCTTCACGTAATCGTACGAAAAGTCGCAGGTGTAAATTGTTTGCGCAGCGTTGCCACGACCAAGATTGATGGCGACAGTGATGTCTTCGTTCTTCATCGTGCGTGCGCCATCTTCCTCGCGATAGCTCCCTGCACGACCGCCTTTTTCGGCGACCAGCACGTCGTTGAGATGAACGGTTACTTTCGCTGGATCAAGATCAGCGGGCGCTCCGTAGCCCACTGCTGCGAGAATGCGTCCGAGATTCGGGTCGCTCGCGAAGAATGCCGTCTTCACGAGTGGCGAGTGAGCAACAGCCCGTGCGATGCGATCACATTCGGCGGTATCCTTGCCGCCTGAAACCGCGATGGTCATGAACTTGGTCGCGCCTTCGCCGTCGCGCACGATGGCCTGCGCGAGCGTGAGACTCACCTTTTCCAGCGCGGCAATTAGCGCGGCGCCATCGCTGGAATCCAGTGACGTCACGGCGGCATTGCCCGCCTTGCCGGTAGCCGCAATGATGTAGCTGTCATTGGTCGAAGTGTCTCCATCCACCGTCACACGATTGAAGCTCGCGTCGGCGACACGCTTTGCCAGAGGTTGCAACAGCGCCGGCGCGATCGCGGCGTCCGTAAACACAAACGACAGCATGGTCGCCATGTTCGGCTGGATCATGCCGGCGCCCTTGGCGATTCCGGTGAAGTTCACCGTCTTGCCACCAATCGCGGCTTGCGCGCTCGCGAGCTTGTATACCGTGTCGGTGGTCATGATCGTCTGCGCGACGCGGTCCCATGCAGCGAGTTTGCCCATCTTGATTTCCGACGCAGCGGCATTGATGCCGGCGTTGATGCGATCCATCGGCAAGTGCTCAAGAATGACGCCCGTCGAGAACGGCAGCACCTGATTGGCGCTTACGCCAAGTGCGGCGGCAGCGGTCGCACAGCTCGCGCGCGCGTTGCCAAGCCCCAGTTCACCGGTTGCAGCGTTTGCAATGCCCGTATTCACCACCAGTGCACGGATTCCGGCCGTTGCCGCGAGATGTTCGCGGCAGACCTGCACCGGTGCGGCGGCAAACCGGCTCTGCGTAAAGACGCCGCCGACTGCGGTCCCTTCGGAAAATTCGGCAACCAGCATGTCGTAGCGATTCGGCTTGCGCACGCCGGCCTGCACGGCGGCGAACCTCACGCCAGCGACGCTATGGGCGAGTGCTGGATCAAGTGCAGAGTAGGAAACTGGCATGGCGATAAAACAAAATGGATGTCAGAAAAAAGGCCCGTCGCAACTGCTGAGCAGCTACGCGGGCCTTCGATTATGCGACTTCGGAGTTACTCAAGCCGTCCGTGGCAGTGCTTGTACTTTTTGCCCGAACCACACCAGCACGGGTCATTGCGGCCGAGCTTCGGCCCCTGATTGACGACCGGCTGATTGCCACTCGGCGACGCGGCGGTTTCTTCTTCGCCGGTCAGTCCGTCAACATCGGCATGCCTGTAGGCAACATTCTGCACGGCGGGCGTCGGTTCGACCGCCTGCGCATCAGCCTCGGAACGAACCTGAACCGTTAGCAGAATGCGTACGACATCGGCGCGGAAACGGTCCAGCATGCCACCGAACATTTCAAACGACTCACGCTTGTATTCCTGCTTCGGATTCTTCTGCGCGTAGCCACGCAGATGAATGCCCTGGCGCAACAGGTCGAGGTTCGACAGATGCTCGCGCCACTGCGTGTCCATGATTTGCAGCAGGATGTTGCGCTCAAACTGGCTGAACACTTCATCGCCAGCGACCTCGCGCTTGGCGTTGTAGGCGTCAAGCGCTTCCTTCTTGCAACGTTCGCGAATATCGGCGTCATCGAGATCAGACTCCGCCTTCAGCCACTCGGCAACGTGGGCATGCACGTGAACGTCATGCAGCGCCGCTTCCAGTCCAGGCAGATCCCATTGTTCTTCCTGGCTCTCAACGGGCACATGCAGGTTGACCGTGTCTTCAACCCAGCCCGCAATCATGTCGCGGACCGTGTCACTGACGTTAGCGTGTTCAAGCAGATGATTGCGCTGCTCGTAGATCGCCTTGCGCTGGTCGTTGGCAACGTCATCGTATTCGAGCAGTTGCTTGCGGATGTCGAAGTTGCGCGATTCGACCTTCAATTGCGCCTTCTCGATCTGGCGCGTCATGATGCCTGCTTCGATCGGTTCACCATCGGGAATACGCAGGCGCGTCATGATGTTCTTCATGCGGTCGCCGCCGAAGATACGGATCAGCGGATCTTCGGCCGAGAGATAGAAGCGGCTGGAGCCGGCGTCACCCTGACGCCCCGCGCGACCGCGCAGCTGATTGTCGATGCGTCGCGATTCGTGACGCTCGGTACCGACAATACGCAAACCGCCAGCGGCAAGCACCTCGTCATGACGCTTCTGCCATTCGGCCTGCGTCGCTGCCATCTTCTGCTTGCGTTGTTCCGGCAGCAGGGATTCATCCTCGCGGATAGCGCGCAACTCGGGCTCCAGCGCGCCGCCGAGCACGATGTCGGTACCGCGACCGGCCATGTTGGTCGCAATCGTGATCATCTTCGGTTGACCGGCCTGCGCAACGATGTGCGCCTCGCGTTCATGCTGCTTGGCGTTCAGCACCTGATGCGGCAGCTTTTCCTTGGTCAGCATCGCCGAGATCAGCTCGGAGTTTTCGATCGACGTGGTGCCGACCAGCACCGGTTGTCCGCGGTTGTAACAGTCACGAATGTCGTGCACTGCCGCCGCGTATTTCTCGGCTGCAGTCTTGAAAAACAGATCGTTTTCGTCACGGCGAACCATGTCGCGATGAGTCGGGATGATGACTGTTTCGAGGTTGTAGATCTGCTGGAACTCGTAGGCTTCGGTATCGGCCGTACCGGTCATGCCGGCCAGCTTGCCGTACATGCGGAAATAGTTCTGGAACGTGATCGAGGCCAGCGTCTGGTTCTCGCGCTGGATTGGCACACCTTCCTTCGCTTCCACGGCCTGATGCAGGCCGTCGCTCCAGCGGCGACCGGACATCAGGCGGCCCGTGAATTCGTCAACGATGATGACTTCGCCATCCTGCACAACGTAATGCTCATCGCGGTTGTACAGCGCATGTGCACGCAGCGCTGCGTACACGTGATGCATGAGCGAAATGTTCGCGGCATCGTACAGGCTTGAACCGGACGACAGCATGCCCATCTGTTCGAGCAGTTGCTCCGCGTGCTCGTGGCCCTGCTCTGACAGGTAAACCTGCCGGCCTTTCTCGTCGACGTGGTAGTCACCAGCTGATTTTTCGTCGGCCTGCTTGGTCAGCTTCGGTGCCAGTTCATTGATCTTGTAATAGATGTC
>CAYMSY010000209.1:0-3893 GCA_964393195.1 uncultured Alcaligenaceae bacterium
TAGCGTTTGACCGGCGGCTCCCAGTGCCGCATGTTGCTCATGTTGATCGCGAATTCCCTGGTGTCTTCCGGGATCGTCATGTTCGACTGCGTGAGCACCCACGAGCCCATTTCGCGATCCAGCGTGAAGCAGTGCACGCCGGTGCCGACCGTGAGCACGAACACCGTGGTCGGACCATACACCGCGTAACCTGCGGCGACCTGCGACGTACCGGGCAACAGGAACGATTGCTCCGTGACCTGACCCAATGCCTCCGGCCCTTTGAGCACCGAGAAGATGGTGCCGATCGATACGTTCACATCGATGTTCGACGAGCCATCGAGCGGATCGAACAGCAGCAGGTATTCGCCCTTGGGGTAGCGGTTCGGAATCTCGTGGAAGTTTTCCATCTCCTCGCTCGCCATGCCCGCGAGGTGGCCGCCCCACTCGTTCGCTTCCATCAGGATTTCGTTGCTGATGACGTCGAGCTTTTTCTGGGTTTCACCCTGGATGTTCTCGGTGCCGGCGCTGCCGTGAAGGCCGGCCAGCGCACCTTTGCCGACGTTCACCGCGATCGCCTTGCAGGCGCGGGCGACGACTTCGATCAGCAGCCGCAACTCCGGCTTGATGGCGTTGGCCGCGCGCTGCTGTTCAACGAGAAACTGCGTAAGCGTGGTGCGGCGCGTCATGGGAGCGGGAAGTCAAAAAGACCGGATTTGGAAGCCGGAATTGTAGTCCCGCGATCTATGGCTTTCGCTGAAAACGTCCATTTATGTGGGCATGGAGCGTCAAATGCGTCAAAGTCGACTTTATGCATTTTTGCGTTTTGAGCCCTTTGCCGACGACGTTTTACGAAAAAGCTGAAGGCCGTACAACGGGTCTTGACGCCAACGCCAGGGCGCAAAAAACCTACAGCTTGCCGCCGGACACCGCGCTGCCGTCGCCCATGGTGCCGGTGTAGGTGGTGCCGGACGGGCTCAGGCGGAATTTCGCCACCTTGCCAGCGCGTCCGAAAAACACCCGGATTTCGCCGCCGACCTCAAACCAGTAGCCGGTGCGGTCGACCGTCGACGGCGGGCGCGTGGTGTTCGCAGGACGCCGTTTCAAAGCCCATACGCGACCATCGGCGAAGAAATGGCAATACGTCTCGACGCCTTCGAAATTCATCGTCCACCAGCCGACCAGCGTAGTCAGCGTCTTCGCGCTCGGCAGCGGATCGTCCGAGCCCTTGAAATGGACAATCGTGTAATGCCAGCCGTCGGCGGCACCGAGATCCCAGTCGCGATCCTTGCTGAACGAACTGTGCCGTGACAGCGTGTGGCAGGAAATGAAGGCTGACGATTGCAGGATCGCGCTGTGATGCACCGAATTGTTCTTCAGATAAAAAATGGTGTCGCCGTCCTGCACGACACCCGCGTCGAGCACCTGTTGCGCCTCGGTCGGGCCGACGTTGGACGCCAGTGTCTGGGTGTCGGCGCGCGCCTGCAACTGCTGCATGAGCGCCGGTGCGCTGTCGGTGGAGCGGATGCCGGACAGCCCCTTGATCAGTGCCTGCGAGACGTAATGCGCACAGTCAAGCAACCCTTTATCGGGATGCACCAGCTCGACATCGCCCGCGGCAACCCCCGCCGCGCCACGCTGGTGCAGCAGGCGCGCGCGCGGAAACGCGGAAGGACGCACCAGATACAGCCCTTCCTTATTGAAGTTGTCCTCTTCGCGCAGGAACAGCGGCAGCCAGGTCGACACGTCGGCCTCGCCGCGCTTGCTCAGGCGCTGCCGCGCCTTGCGTGCATGCCCGGAAAAATCAATGCCGGCGACCCGGTTGTCCGGGCACGGCACGTCCCAGAACTGCTTGGTAAAGGCGCTGACGGCGCCGCGATCAATGCTGGCCATGACAAACTCTCCTGAACGCACTCAGCGCGCTCGGTGCGCGCCGACAGGGGCGTGTTGGTCAGACGAAATGGCGCGGCCGAACGCGTCACCCGCCGGTCTGCCGCTCCAGTTCGCCGAGGATCCGCATCGCGAAACGGTGCGTGGCGGCAACGTCCGGGTTGTCGCCACACATTTCGACCGTTGCGCGCAGGCTTGAGCACACCGCCGGTCGCCGTGGATCGCCAAAGATTGCGCACTGGTTGTCGGCGGTCAGCTGAACGCAACGCACGCCCGCCGGTTTGCCATCGGGCATGCCGGGAATTGCCGACGAAATCGACGGCGCGATGCAGCAGGCACCGCAACCGGCTCGGCAACCGCCGGGTAGCGGCGTTGTCACGCTATTTCACCCTGACCGTCATGCGGAGCTCGACTCGCCTCAGCGAGGTCCGCCGGAGAAGTGCGGAAAGAATGTTCATGATCATATTTTCCGGTTTCTACCGACTTTCATCGCGTATTTGCAGGACAATCCGCCACATATTGTCCTTCTGGGCGTGGCCCCGCCTGCACTGAACACATGAACCGGATTGCTCATTCGTTTTCGTCCGCCTTCGCCGTCCGCGTCATGCTGTCTGCTGGGGTTTTAGTGGTCGCGCTGGCCTGTGCCGGACCCGCCGCCGCGCAGGGCACGTCGCTGCGTTGCGGCTGGTTTGACAATCCGTCGCCCGGCAACGCCTGGCTGCATGACCGTGACGGCGACTGGACCGTATCGGAGCAGGGCGGTCATCGCGCGCAGGGGCCGTGGCCACGCTTTCGGCGGTCACAATGGGTGGCGGCCGGTGGTGGCAGTTACGGCTATGGCTGCGCCTGTTTTCGCGCGCAGGCAGACGATTTTTCGATGGAAATCACGCGGATTTACTCAGCCTATGCGCGGCCGTTGTCGGTCTGCCGCCGTGACGCAACGCTCACCGAGCCGGGAACGCTGATCGACTGACGCCGCGCTACGGCGCGAGTCGTTCAATATGCCAGCCGCCAAACTGGCGCTGGTACATCAAACGATCGTGCAGGCGCGAGCGGCGGCCCTGCCAGAACTCCACCATCTCCGGCACGATCACATAACCGCCCCAATGTTGCGGGCGCGGCGGATTGTCACCAAACTTCGCCTGCGCCTCGGCGAAGCGCTGCTCCAGCGCCTCACGGCTCTCGATCTTCTCGCTCTGCGGCGAGGCATGTGCGCCGATGCGTGAGAGCAGGGGCCGCGAATTGAAATACTCGTCCGAAGTCGCCGCATCGACAAACTCCACATGCCCCTCGATGCGTACCTGTCGCTCCAGCTCCACCCAGTGAAAGGTCAGCGCCGCCCATTGCGATTCCGCCAGTTCGCGACCCTTGCGGCTGTCGTAATTGGTATAGAACACGAAGCCGCGCTCGTTGACCTCCTTGAGCAGCACGATGCGCGCGGAAGGCCGGCCGTTCAGGCCCACCGTCGCCAGATTCATCGCCGTCGGCTCCGGCACCTGCGCCGTTCGCGCTTCATCCATCCACTTGTTGAACTGCGCGAACGGATCGGCCGCCAGATCGCGTTTGCCCAGCGAGGCGAGCATGTAGTCTTTGCGGAGGTCGGCCAGACCGGAGGAGAGGGCGGTAGTCGTAGTCATGCGCCGTATCATACGAGCTTCAACCGCGCCCCGCCTTGATCGGCCGCAAGCCGCCCGGGTGCTGACGCGTGAGCCATTGCACAACCGCCAAATCCATACCGCGAGACCACCGCCGTGACCGTCAAATTCCAGGGCACCGATTCCTACATCACCACGCCTGATCTGCTGCTCGCAGTCAACGCCGCCATCGTCCTCAAGCGCCCGCTGCTCATCAAGGGCGAGCCCGGCACCGGCAAAACCATGCTCGCGGAAGAGGTCGCCGCCGCGCTCGGCTGGCCGCTGCTGCAATGGCACATCAAGAGCACGACCAAGGCGCAGCAGGGGCTGTACGAATACGACGCCGTCTCGCGCCTGCGCGACTCGCAGCTCGGCGAGGAGAAAGTCAAG
>CAYMSY010000209.1:3903-5734 GCA_964393195.1 uncultured Alcaligenaceae bacterium
AGCATGGCGTGCTGTGGGATGCGTTTTCGAGCGAGGTGCCGACGGTCGTGCTGATCGACGAAATCGACAAGGCCGACATCGAATTTCCGAACGATTTGCTGCGCGAGCTCGACCGCATGAGCTTCGATGTCTACGAAACGCACGAAACGATCACCGCGAAACACCGTCCGCTGTTCATCATCACCAGCAACAACGAAAAAGACCTGCCCGACGCCTTCCTGCGCCGCTGCTTCTTCCACTACATCAAGTTCCCGAGCAAGGAAACGATGAAGCAGATCGTCGACGTGCACTACCCGCACATCAAGCAGGACCTCGTCAGCGCCGCACTGGAAGCCTTCTTCGACCTGCGTGAAATGCCGGGGCTCAAGAAAAAGCCGTCAACGAGTGAGTTGATCGACTGGATCAAATTGCTGCTCGCCGAGGACGTTGATCCGGCAGTGTTGCGCGAGAAGGATCAGCGCAAAGTGCTGGCGCCGCTGTATGGTGCGGTGCTCAAGAACGAGCAGGATACTGAGTTGTTTCAGAAACTTTTGTTTATGGCGCGGAGGGGGTAGAGCGGGTGCCAGTATGACAACAACGCAGGGCATAGGGCCGCAAGGCTTGAACGCGAACACGACGCCGTTCGCGTTTCAGCACTACGCCAAAGACTTCTATTCGGCATATTGCCAATGCAAATCTGATGCGGCGTTTTCTCCTGCACGCCTTTTTCTGGTCTGCAGAATTATCGAGCTTGCAGCAAAGGCGCTGCACTTTTCAACAGGACAGTCGACAGATCAGGTAAAGAAATTGAATCACGACCTTTTTGCAGCTTGTGATGAGACCGTACTTGCAAATAGCCATGTTGTCCTGTCACAAGCAGAGAAAGAGAATTTGGAAAAGGCGAACAAGTATTACAAGGACAAAGGATTTGAATACTTTCTATTCAAATACCCGAATGTTCCCGTCGACCATTCTGGACCACAACTCGCAGCGCAAGGTTGGCCGGATCGACCAGACGAGACCATACTTGCAAGTGTTGTGGAAAAACTAATTGCGGTGAAGCTATAGCCAGCGTAGCCTCGATGCAGCTACAGCGGAATCGAGGATCGTGGCGCGAGGAAAATGGCCTCGATTGCGCAAGCTTCATCGAGGCTACGTCCCAATGGTTTCAACGGCGCTTCGAGCCCAAGCCACCGTGCCCGCAATGCTGTTCCTCGCACGGAATTCCGTCTCCGTCGCCATCCATTTTCGTTCCGGGGCAGTTTTTCAGGAAGAACGTGGCTTCTGCGCATGAAGTCATCTGCGAACAATAGGCCCGGCCATCGCACACAAATTTCGCAGGCGCGTTCGACGCTGCGGGTGGCGGCGAGGCGGACGCGGATGGCGTCTGGCTTCCCGGCGGATGACCATACATGCTCGGTGGCGTGATGACACGGACTTCTGGCGCAACCGCTGCAGGCTCGACGACCGGTTTCGGCGCGTTGTAGCGCTGATAGCCGAGCCAGCCGGTTAACACGACGATACCCATCAGGATGTACTTCAGCATGGTTCAGATGCGGTGGCGATGAGTCACCATTCTGCATGCGCTATCGTTCAAATGTGGCGATTCGACTGAACGGCTTGATTAAAAATACGCATCATCTTTTCGCTGAAACCCATATTTCATGGGGCTCAGGTGCCGATTTTGTGGGAAGTCGATAAATGCCATTTATTGGCGTTTAGCCCTTTCTGAATGTGCCTTTCAACGAAAAGCTGACTCCATATCCATCCATGCAATTTACCTTCGCAGCACTCACGACGCACGAGATCCCGGCGGCTCACGCGATCTACGGCCGTACGTTCGACTGGCTGA
>CAYMSY010000210.1:0-1612 GCA_964393195.1 uncultured Alcaligenaceae bacterium
ACGGCAAGCCCGTGAGCTTTATCGAAGACTGCGCCGTACCGCTCGAAAGCCTCGCTGAGTACACTGCCAATCTCACCGAAGTATTCGCGAAGCATGGCACACGCGGCACGTGGTACGCGCATGCGAGCGTCGGCACGCTGCATGTGCGCCCGATTCTCGACATGCGTCGCGGTGATGCCGCAAAAATGCGCGCCATCGCGGAGGAAGCCAGCGCGCTCGTTCGCAAATTCAAGGGGGCCTACAGCGGCGAACACGGCGACGGCCTCTGTCGCGGTGAATGGATCGAATGGCAGTTCGGCCCGGCGATCACAGGCGCGTTTCGCCAGATCAAGCAGGCGCTCGACCCGGACAACCTGTTCAATCCCGGCAAGATGGTGGATCCACCGACCATGGACGATGCGTCCCTGTTCCGCTTTCCTCCCGCGTACAGGACCATCCCGATCAAGACGATTCTGGACTGGAGCGCGTGGAACGTGCAGAACGATCCGGTGACGGAGGCGACCACGGCGCCGGGCACCGGTGGCGACGCGGCAGAAGGTTTCGCCAAGGCCGTCGAGATGTGCAACAACAACGGACACTGCCGCAAGTTTGACGCTGGCACGATGTGTCCGAGCTATCGCGTGACACGGGACGAATCGGCGAGTACGCGCGGTCGTGCCAACACGCTGCGCATGGCGATTTCCGGGCAGCTTGGCAGCGACGGTATCGCCAGCGAAGAAGTGCACGAAGCACTTGACCTTTGCGTCAGCTGCAAGGGCTGCAAACGCGATTGCCCGACCGGCGTCGACATGGCGAAGATGAAGATCGAACATCTGGGCCACTACAAGGCAAAACACGGATTCTCGATCCGCGACAACCTGATCGCGCGCATTCCGGTCACTGCACCGTTCGCGGCGAAATGGCCGCGTGTGTTCAATGCGCGCAACCGCAAGCCCTGGCTCGCGAAACTGGGCGAGCGGCTGTTTGGCATCTCGGCGAAACGATCGCTGCCCGAGTGGCGCAGCGATACAGTGTGGTCGACACTGTCGCGACCGCCAAAGGGGCCGGTGCTCCTGGGCCGGCAGGCGTTGGTCGATGCGCACACGCGTGGCGAACCCTGCGTAGTGCTGTTTGTCGACACATTCAACGGTGCGTTCGAACGCGAGAACGTCGACGCCGCCATTGCCGTACTCGGTGCAGCCGGTTATCGCGTGCACATTCCGCGCTGGCAAATGCAGGGGAATCGCGATGACCGCAATTTGTGCTGTGGTCGCACCTTCCTGGCGGTCGGCATGGTTGCCGAGGCGCGACGTCAGGCCGAGTACCTGCTGTCGGCGCTGGTACCCTTTGCCGAGGCTGGAATCAACATTGTCGGTCTGGAACCGAGCTGCCTGTTCACGCTCAAGGACGAAATCCTTGCGATGCATCTGGGTGACGAGGCACAGACCGTTGCCGATCACGCGATGATGATCGAAACCTTTCTTGAGCGCGAAGCGAAGGCAGGCAAGCTTGAAGGCCTGCGCGCAAAGTTAAAACCTGCGGCTGCGCCGATCCTCGTGCACGGTCACTGTCATCAAAAAGCCTTCGCGGAAATTTCTCCGACGCTGGCGTTGCTTGGGCTGATCCCGGACGC
>CAYMSY010000210.1:1712-5712 GCA_964393195.1 uncultured Alcaligenaceae bacterium
CATTTGAGTTAACAGCTTTTTTCTGCATGCCTTATTTCATAGGGCATGGCACGTCATTTTTTAAGATGTCGACTTTTTGTCATTTTTCATTTTTAGCCCATATTGAATGCGGCTTTCAGCAAAAAGTTGATGGTCAATTTTTCACATTTTTTCATTCAAGTTTTGGCTGCAAACGACGAATTAGCGTCGTAGACAACAACTATCCTTCTGCCAGTTTTTCATCTTCAGGGACAACACTCCATGCGAATCCTCCACACCATGCTCCGCGTTGGTGACTTGCAGCGCTCGATTGATTTCTACACGCGCGTAATGGGCATGCAGCTGCTGCGCACGACCGATCGGCCCGAGCAGAAATACTCGCTGGCGTTTGTCGGTTATGGCGATGAAAAGAGCGGTGCGACGATTGAACTGACCTACAACTACGGCGTGCCGGCCTATGAAATGGGCAGCGCGTTCGGACACATCGCCATCGCGGTCGACAACGCCGCAGCCACCTGTGAGGCCGTACGCAGCGCCGGTGCAACGGTCACGCGCGAGGCCGGACCGGTCAAGGGCGGTACCACGGTGATCGCCTTTGTGCAGGATCCGGACGGCTACAAGATCGAGCTGATCGAGACGAAGGCGGCATAGCTCCGCAGCGAGCCACTAGTCTCGCAGCGCGGTAGCGCCCGCCCTGCGTGGCGGGAGCGCCGCACAACGAGATCGCCTTACGCCGCCTCCTCCAGCAACCCCTTCTTGCGCAGCATCGGCTCTACGCTCGCCGCGCGGCCCCGGAACGCGGCATAGCCCTCGCGCGGCTCTACCGTGTTGCCGGCCGAATACACATAGCGCCGCAGTCGCTCCGCCGTAGGCTCATCGAACGGATCTCCCGCCTCGACAAACGCGTCAAAGGCATCAGCGTCCAGCACTTCCGCCCACAGATAGACGTAGTAACCCGCGGCGTAGGCATCGCTGGCAAACAGGTGCCGGAAGTGCGTCATGCGATGCATCATCGGAATCGCTGACGGCATGCCGAGGCGGTCAAGCTCCGCCTTCTCAAACGCCACCAGATCGAAGTCGTCGTAGCGGGCCAGGGAGTGCGCCGCCATGTCCACCAGCGCCGAAGCGGTGTACTGCACTGTCTCGTAACCCTTGTTGAACAGTCTGGCTTCCTCAATGCGTTGACGCAATGCTTCCGGAATCGGCTCACCGGTTTTGTAGTGTCGTGCATGCTTGCGCATGACGACCGGCTCCAGTGCCCAATGCTCATACAGTTGCGAAGGCAATTCGACGTAGTCCTGCAGCACATTGGTGCCGGACAGACGCTCGTACGTCACGTCCGAAAGCAATCCGTGCAGTCCGTGCCCAAACTCATGGAACAGCGTGCGTACGTCGTCCATGCTGAGCAACGTTGGCTCGCCGGCTGGTGCCTTCGCAAAATTGTTGTGATTGGCAATGATCGGAATGACCTCGCCATCACCGTCACCGATGCGCGACTGCAGTCGATACGCACTCATCCACGCACCACCGCTCTTCGATGCGCGCGCGAAGTTGTCACTCAGAAAGATGCCGATCAGCGCATCGCCCGCATTGTGCACCTCGAACACGCGCACATCGGGGTGATACATCGGTATGCCCTGTTTTTCCTCGAACTTGAGACCGAAGAGTTTGCCGGCACAGTCAAACATGGCACCGATCATGGCGTTCAGTTCAAAGTATGGTTTGGTCTCGGCATCATCGAGTTGATATCGCGTCTGACGCACCTTCTCGGCGTAGTAACGCCAATCCCATTTCTCGATCGCATGCATGTTGCCACTTGCCACGGCCATCGCCTTGATCGCGTCGAGCTCCGCAGCGGCGCGGCGTTTGGCGGGCGCCCATACTTTGGTCAACAAATCCTGCACGGCGGACGGCTTGCCCGCCATGCGGTCGACAAGCTGATAGTCGGCGAATGTCGAGTAACCATGAATCGCCGCCTGCTCCTGCCGCAATTTGAGGATTTCAACGGCGATCTGCCGGTTGTCACTGGCGCCGGCATGTTCACCTCGCGAAGTCCACGCCGTAAACAACTGTTCACGCAAGTCGCGACGTCCGGAAAAAGTCAAAAACGGCATGACCAGTGAACGGGACAGCGTAATGACCCAGGCATCCGCCACGCCGCGCGCCTCTGCCGATTCCTTCGCAGCGTTTCGCAGGAAAGGCGGCAAACCAATCAGGTCTTCTTCTGTCCGCAACACGAGCTGGTAACTTGCTTCATCGGCCAGTACGTTTTGCGAGAACTGCGTCGTCAGTTCGGCGAGTTTGGCAACAACCTCTGCATAACGCACTTTCGCTGCGGCGCCAAGCTTGGCACCGGCGCGCACGAAGTCAAGGTGCACGCGATCCAGCAATCGCCGCTGCTCGGGCTTCAATCCGGCGTTCGCTGCGTTTTCGTGAACGGTATCTATCCGCGCAAACAGCGCCGCATTCATGTAGATCGCACTATTGTGTGACGACAGTCGAGGAGCGAGAACCAGTTCGGCCTTCTGCAGCTCCGGCGAGGTTTCCGCAGCCGTCAGGTTGAAAAACAGTTCGCGCACCTGCGCCAGCAGGCGACCGCTGCGGTCGAACGGCACCAGCGTGTTTTCGAACGTGGGTGCATCGGTTACAGCAGCCAGTGCGTCGATTTCGATGCGGTGCTCCGCAAGCGCGACCTCAAATGCAGGCACAAAGTCCTCTGGACGCACCTTGTCAAACGGCGGCAGACCATAGGGCGTTGCCCAACGTTGCAGAAGGGGATTGGTACTCATGAAACTATCCTGAAAAAACTGATGGTCAGCGCGAGGGCGCTGTGGGTGAAGCTGGCGTTGTCGCCCCTGTCGATGCACCGGCGCTGCGTCCTTTTTGCCAGAGCACGTCGGCGTAACCCTGCGTACGGTTGAGCACGCGCGCAAGCACGAAGGCCATATCGCTGAGTCGGTTGAGATAAATGCGCGATGGCATCGAGACGTCATCAACAGCTGCCAAGGCAACCAGGGCCCGCTCGGCACGGCGGCAAACCGTACGCACCAGATGCGCATACGCCGCAGCACGCGAACCGCCGGGCAGGATGAAGTCCTTGAGCATCGGCAAGTCGGCGTTCAACGACTCCGTCAACGCTTCCAGCCGCGCGATGTGGGCGTCGCCGATTGCAAAATATCCGGGAATCGACATTTCGCCGCCGAGGTCGAACAGGTCGTGCTGCACATCAGTGAGGGCTTCGCGCAGATGATCGGGGACCGGTTCCGTCAACAGAAGCCCAACAAAGCTGTTGAGCTCGTCAATTTCCCCCAACGCGGTCACACGCGGGTGATTTTTGGCAATGCGCGAACCGTCGCCAAGTCCGGTTGTACCCGCATCGCCGGTTTTCGTTGTAATCTTGGATAAACGATGACCCATACTCTGGTAATCGCCTTATGGTGAAAATTCAGATGGATACAAGTTTAGAAGAACCGTTTGTCGTGCGGACCACGCGGGATCGCATTGCGACGATAACGCTCAACCGGCCGACGCAGTTCAACGCCCTGTCCAGCGAAATGCTGGCGGCGCTTCAGAACGAGCTGGATGCGGTTGCCCGCGATGACGGTATCAACGTTGTCATCATCGCCGGCAACGGGCGCGCATTCTGTGCCGGTCATGATCTGCGCGAGATGCAGCGGCATCCTGACAAGGCATGGCAGCGCGCCCTGTTCGATCGGTGCTCCCGCGTCATGCTGACTATCGCCAATATGCCGCAGCCCGTTATCGCGCGAGTACACGGCGTGGCAACTGCTGCAGGTTGCCAGTTGGTCGCAGCGTGCGACCTGGCCGTCGCAGGTCAGTCGGCGCGCTTTGCCACGAGCGGTGTCAATTTGGGATTGTTCTGTTCCACGCCCGCAGTAGCGCTGACACGCACGCTCGCGCCCAAACATGCGGCGGAAATGCTGTTCACGGGAGAATTCATTGACGCTGCGCTCGCCGCGCATTGGGGACTCGTCAACCGCGTTGTAGACGATAATGCGCT
>CAYMSY010000211.1:0-1917 GCA_964393195.1 uncultured Alcaligenaceae bacterium
GAGGCCGAGAAGGCGCAGGTCGTCGGTCGCTCGATGCTCGTGAAGCGCTTGAAGCCGCTGCCGGTCGAGGCTGTGGTGCGCGGTTATCTGGCGGGTTCGGGCTGGGCGGAGTATCGGCAGTCGCAATCCGTCTGCGGCGTGCCCTTGCCTGCGGGGCTGCACAACGCGAGCAAGTTGCCTGCGCCAATTTTCACGCCCGCGACCAAGGCCGAGATGGGCGAACACGACGAGAACATTTCGTTTGCGCGCATGTGCGAAATCATCGGCGAGCCGCTGGCGAAACAGGTGCGTGACGCCGCAATTGCGCTGTACACGCGCGCCGCCGATTACGCGCTGACCAAGGGCATCATCATTGCCGACACCAAATTTGAATTCGGCCTCGACGCCAACGGTACGCTCACGTTGATGGACGAAGTGCTGACGCCCGATTCGTCGCGCTACTGGCCGATGGAAGGCTACGAAGCGGCGTTTGCTGCGGGCAAGAATCCGCCAAGTTTCGACAAGCAGTTTCTGCGCGACTGGCTGGAGGCCGTGCGCGTTGACGGTAAGCCCTGGGGCAAGAAAGCGCCGGCGCCCACGTTGCCGCCCGAGGTGGTTGCAGGTACGGCGGCGAAGTATCGTGAGGCTTTGACGCGGCTGACCACGTAACTTCTGATGAAAGTAGCCTGGAGAAGCGTAGCGCGTCCGGGCAAATTGATACGCGCCACCGTCGATTCGTGGATTCAATGTGCATGGGAACAGGCTTCGCCGGAACCATGAGAACCCGGACTACGCTTCTCCAGGCTACGGACTCGTCAGCTTTTGTCTACAGCCCTTATTTAACGGGGCCTAAGCAGCGATAACTGCCAAAGTCGACTTTGGTGTCAAACTCGCTCCATGCCCTTATTGAGCGGTCGTTTCACGAAAAAGCTGTTGGTCTAACTGGATGTCGCGTTCTGTTCCAGCAACCACGCACGCAGGGCCGCGACCGGCGCCGGATCGTCGAACAGTTTGTGTGCATTGGCGGAGATGGCCGCGCGCGCCGCGCTGCGCACCGGTGCGTCGCACAGCATTCGCGTCGCCAATTCAACATAACCGGCTTCATCGTGCGCAATCAGCGCATCACATGCATCCGACTGCAACGCTTTCAGCATCGCAAACGTCTGTCGTCCGCGCATGAATTCGCCGGGCAGCGTAACGACCGGCAAACCGACCGACAGCGCGTCGAGACTGGTATTGCCACCGGAGAATCCGAAGGTGTCGAGCGCGACATCACAATGAGCGAGTACCGCCAGAAAGTCCGCGCGGCTGCGCTGTGGCAAACGGACGACGCGCGCGACGATGTCAATGCCGAGCGGTGCGAAGAAATGACGCAGATAGTCGTCAAACACGCGGGACCGGCTCGCCAGCGGGCTGTCAAACACAACGAGCTTTACCTCGGGTGATCGCAACAAAATCTCAGCGGTTGCTCGCGTGAAACCCGGATTCCACTTGAACGGTGATTGCGCACAGACCGCAAGCGTCCCGTCAGGCGGCAAGCCAAGCGCCGCCCGGCTCAAGGACGATGGCACAGGCGGCGCCGGATAACAGGTGCCCAGCCCAGGCAGCAATTGCAGGCGTTCGCGATAGTGGGTCTGTGCATTGCCGGGCTCCAGCGCTGCTGCGCTCAGGAACACATCCATCGTCGGCAAACCGGTCGTTACCGGATGTCCCCACAGCGCGCATTGCAGCGGCGCGAGGCGCATCGCAGCGAGCTTTTCAATGACCGGTTCCATGCCGATCTCCGGGTAGATCAGCACGTCCAGCGAGTCGGCGCTGACGGCATTCGCCATAGCGAGCAAGGCGGTGTCTTCATCTGCGAAGTGCGTCAACTGGTCCACATGCGATTGCACCTCGTCGGTAAAGGCATCACGCTCGCCGCACGCGTAGACATGCACG
>CAYMSY010000211.1:2017-5687 GCA_964393195.1 uncultured Alcaligenaceae bacterium
TGATCGCGGAGGCAAGCACGGCCAATCCGGCGCCGTAGCGCGCTCGCCATGCCGTCACCTCATCATCACTGCCATACTGTTCCGGCACCGTGAGCGCGGCATCAACCGCATCCGCGTCGAGCGCGGCCATCGTGGCAACAGGAACGCGCTGCAACTCGTGCAGCGCCCGGAGTGGCACTTCGTCGGTCAGCCGCTTGACCCAGAGCCAGTGCGCTGCCGTCGCATCGGGATGTCGCCTGAGCGTCTGCTCTGCGAGCGCCAATGCTTCGGCAACGCGCGTGTCATCCGCAAGCGCGCGCGTGAACGCCCACGCAACATGAATATCCGCGCTGACATCCAGCTTGAGCGATTCGCCGAGTTGCAATGCGCGGCGTGCAGTTGTTACGGTCGTCGCCGAGTCCCACAGATAGCGCCAGAAGCCCATTTGTTGTGGCGCCAGCTGAACCAATGCCTCAAAGTGTGCGAATGCGCTTGCCGGTTGTTTCAGGTCGAGCGCGATGCGGCCTGCGAGCGCACGCGTTGCGGGCTCAATGGGCGCGGTCGCGAGGGCGCGACTGATTGCGAGCTGCGCTGAATGCAGGTCACCGTTCTGCGCATGAGCAGCCGCCAGCGTCCGCAAGGCAATCTGCGTATTGCGTTGTGCGGCCGGTGCAGACTCGATGGCGGCAATCGCATCCTGCGCGGCGCCCGCGCGCAGCGCCTGTGTCGCGCGTTGAACCAATGCTTCGACCGTCACAATGACTCCGCCGCAAAGGTCTCGGGCGCATGCAGCAGAGCGTCCTGCATCGCAATCAGATTCAGATCACGCGGCATGTCAGGGTCGGTGCCACGCACCAGCGCATAAAGCGACGAAACACTTTGCGACAACGCCTGCGCCAGATCGCGGTGTAGCAGATAACGCCCGAGAAACAGCGCCGCGATGCAGTCGCCCATGCCATTGGGCATCGGAGACAGCTCGACATAAGGGGTGCTCACACGCCAGGCGTCTTGTGCCGTCACGGCAAGCGTAGCGATGCGATTATTGTTGGCAAAACGGGCGCTGGTGACGAGCACGATACCGGGGCCGCGCGCGATCAGCTTTCTTGCCGCAGCAACAGCATCGTCTTCGCTGGCAAGTAACGCCAGATCAACGCCGGCCAGCAGCGAAAGCTCAAACAGATTGGGGGTGACGATGTCTGCCAGCGGCAGCGCGACGTCGGCAAAAAACGTCGGCACGTCCGGTTTGACGAACAGGCCTGGCCCGACGTCTCCCATCACCGGGTCGCAACAATAGATCGCATTGCGATTCTGCGATTTGACGCGGGACACGGCGTCGGCAATGGCGGCGCCCGTTTCTGCGGCCCCGACATAGCCCGACAGAACGGCATCAATACGCGCCAGAAAACCGCGCGCGTCGAGACCGTCAATGAGTGCGCGGACATGCGCTGCGTCGAATGCCTGACCGGTCCAGGCACCATGTCCGGGATGGTTCGAGAACTGGACGGTATTGATCGGCCATGCCTCCACGCCGAGTCGTTGCAGCGCGAAAACCGCTGCATCGTTGCCGACATGACCGGCAACGACGTGAGATTGAATGGAGAGCACGGTCAGAGGCATGCGCTGATTTTGTCATTGCAACGCTCCACGTGCCTTGGCAGGTGAGGGCGACAATGCCAGAATCGGCAAATCATGCCGTCCGTCCGCATTTCGCATTTCTTCAAGACGCTCTACGCCCAGCTCACCCGGCTGTCGTGGTGGTCACTGCTGGCGGCGTTTGCGGTGCACTACCTTGTCGCCGCCAAAGTGATGTGGCTGGTCGAGAGCGGCGAGATCACGGAAATCATCGCTTTCTTCTATTACTACGTCACAACCGTGACCACCGTAGGTTACGGCGACCTTTCACCGAAGACTGCAGAGGGACGCCTGTTGGCGTCGCTCTGGATCATGCCCGGCGGCATCATCCTGTTCACGACCAGCATTACCAAATTTGTTCACTATCTCTCGAATCTGTGGAGGCGCCGCATGTGTGGGGAAGCCGATTACTCCTACCTCGAAGGCCACATCGTCATCCTCGGCTGGCAGGGCCTGCGTACGCAGCGCATGGTCGAGGAAATCACGCATGACGCGCAGTCGGTCAACCGTGAAATCGTGGTCTGCACGACCAAGGAAATCGACAACCCGATGCCGACGGTCGTGAAATTTGTACGCGACACCGCGCTGTCCGAGAAGAGCCTGCACATGCGCGCCGGCACGGCGGGCGCGATGGCCATCATCGCGCTGGGCCATGATGACAATGACACGCTGGCAGCGGCGCTGGCGGCGGCGGCTTACAACACGACCGGACATCTGGTGGCGCACTTCCAGCAACAGGCGTTTGCGGACCTGCTGGTGGCGCATTGCCCGCGTGCAGAGGCGATGGTAAGTGCGGATACGGCAATGCTCGTGCGCGCAGCGCAGGATCCGGGCAGTTCGCGCGTGCATCACGACCTGCTGTCGGTCATGACGGGCAACGCGATGTTCAGCATCCGCATTCCCGCAAGCACGGCATCGGCGACTTATGGCGAACTGATGGCGGACTACAAGCAGCGATATGACGCGACGGTGATTGCCGTTGCCGATGACACGCTCGGCAAGGGACTCACGATCAACCCGCCGTCGTCGAAACGCGTAGAGCCGAATCAGGTGCTCTACTACATTGCCGAGCGCCGGATTGCGTAGGCGGATACGCGAAGCGCCATCCGCCATTGGTTGAATTGCTCGTGTTCGATGGTGGCGGATAGCGCTTTGCGCATCCGCCCTACGACTACTACGACTGCGCGGTCTTCGAGCGTTGATAGTTGAACGGGCCGCCAGTGAACGGAGCAAAGCCGCAACCGAAGATCGCACCGGCATCCGCAAGATCGCTGTCGGTCACCACGCCTTCGGCCAGCGCCTTGTTCGCTTCGTTGAGCATCGGTGTGATCAGGCGTTCGGTAAGTCCGGCGGGCACAGCGCCCGTTGCGCCTTTTTGCGGTTTGCCGTTGACCCACACGTAGAAGCCTTTGCCAGTCTTCTTGCCGAGTTCTTTCGCTTCGAGTTTGGCTGCAAGTTTCTTCGGCGCGTTCTTGAGCGCCTCTTCGCCGCCCACAACCTGACCGACCGCTGCGCAAACATCGAGGCCGACGACGTCAGCCAGTTCCACCGGCCCCATCGGCATGCCGAATGCGAGCGCGGCTTCGTCGAGTGTTTCTGGCGTGATGCCTTCGTCGAGGCAACGCATGGATTCCGTGAGATACGGCGCAAGAATGCGGTTGACCCAGAAGCCCGGCGCGCTCTTGCAGGCGAGCGGCAGCTTGTCGATCTGGTCGACGAAGGCGGTGGCCTTGCGTGCGATTTCTGCGTCAGTTTGAGCGCCGCTGATGATTTCGACGAGCATCATCTGCGCGACTGGATTGAAGAAGTGAATGCCGACCAAACGCGACGGGTCTTTCAACACGGTTGCGATTTGTTCGAGTGGAATGCTCGACGTGTTGGTCGCAAGCACGGCGTGGGGCTTGGCTTTCGCCTCCAACTCGGCGAAAACTTTTTGCTTGACTGCGAGGTTTTCGACGATGGCTTCGATGATCACGTCCGCCGTCTTCGCGCCGTCGCCCGTGATGTCCGGTTGCAGGCGATCCATCGCATCACGAATGCGGCGCTCATCGCGCAAACG
>CAYMSY010000212.1:0-5685 GCA_964393195.1 uncultured Alcaligenaceae bacterium
AGCGGGCGCCTTGCGATTTTTCGCCAAGGCCATCGGTCAGACTGATCCCATCTATGTCGACGAAGCTGCGGCGCGAGAGGCGGGTCACCCGGCTCTGCCGCTTCCCCCCACATATCTGTTGTCGCTGCAGATTCTCCAACCTTCGACCGCCTGGCGCCAGCAGCTGGGCATCGTGCCCCAACGCGTTCTGCATGGAGAACAGTCCTTTGTTTACCACCACATGGCGTATTGCGGCGACACACTGCGTTTTCTCGGTCGCATCGCCGACATCTACGAGAAAAAGGACGGTGCATTGGATTTCGTGGCCCGTGAGACCCAGGTGTTCAATCAGGCCAATGTGCTAGTGGCCGAACTGCGCAGCGTGCTGGTGCACCGCAACCGTTGACGAGGGACGATCCATGAAACCACTTTCTCTACACGCACTAGCGGTAGGCGACATGCTGCCTACCCTGACTTTGGAACCCCTCAACCGAACGACGCTGGCACTGTTCGCTGGTGCGTCCAACGACCATAACCCTCTCCACATCGATATGGACTACGCCCAGCGTGCGGGCATGCCCGATGTGTTCGCACACGGCATGCTGTCCATGGCCTGGTTGGGGCGTCAGCTAACCGACTGGTGCCCTCAGGAAAAGCTGCGCTCGCTGAGCGTGCGCTTTGTCGGCATCACGCGCCTTGGCGATGTCATCCGCTGCGAAGCTCGGGTGATCGAACTGATTGATGTGGCCCATGAGCGACACGCGCGGCTCCAACTGAGAACCGTCAACCAGATGGACGAGAGCAAGGTGCTGGGCGAGGCAGTCGTCGCGCTCTGATCGCCGGATCGGCTCACTGGGACGCGGACGCTCGAGCAAAAACCTAAGGAGAAACAATGGATTTCACAATTCCCAATGAATGGGTGGAGTTCGGCGATGCACTCATCAAGTTCATCGACCGCGAAGTCGTTGCGCTGGAGCATGAGCACCGCGTGCTGCTCCGCAGCGAACGCACCATCTACACCGAGGAGGGCCGCTACGTACCCGCCGTGCAGGACTTGCGCCGCACAGTGCGCAAGCGTTCGGCCGAACTGGGCTTCTACACCGCCTTCGGCGACGAGGCTCTGGGTGGTGGGGGCCTGGGCGCGCAGGCGGCGGTCTATGTCCAGGAAAGGGTCAACACCCATTGCGGCCCTGCGCGCGTGCTCGTGCAGACCGTCGTCCTTCCCTCTCCCTTCACGAACGGGTTGTCGCCGGTGCTCAAGCACCTGGATCCGGAAGTACTTGCCGAGCATCGCGATGGGCTGGCCAGCGGCGACAAGACAATGTGCTTCGGATTGAGTGAGCCGGATGCGGGTTCGGATGTTTTTGGTATGCGCACACGAGCCGTTCGCGACGGTGACGACTGGGTCATTAGCGGCAGCAAGCAGTGGATCACCAACTCGCCCTATGCCGACTACGCCATGATCTTCGCAATCACGGATGAGGAAAAGGTCGCTGCACGAAAGGGCGGTATCAGCGGCTTCTTCGTGCGCACCGACACCCCAGGCTTTAGTGTGCCCAGTGTGATTCCCATCATGGGCCACCTAGGCGCGGATACCGGCATCGTGCACCTGGACCAGCTGCGCGTTCCCGACCGGCAGCGACTGGGCCCACTGCACAATGGACTGTCAGTCGCCATGGACGGTGTGAACGCCGGCCGCCTAAGCATGGCGGGATCCTGTGTCGGTATAGCGCGCTGGGCGCTAAATCAGGCGCTGGCCTATGTGAAGATTCGAAAAACCTTTGGCCGCTTGATCGCAGAACACCAGGCGGTGCAGATCATGTTGGCCGAGTGCGCCATGGACATCTACGCGGTCAAGTCGATGCTGCGCCACTGTGCATGGCTCATCGACGAGGGCCGCAGTGCCACCAAGGAAGTCTCCATGGCCAAGGCCTGCGCCACCGAAATGGTGAGCCGCGTCGTGGACAAGGCAATTCAAGTGCATGGCGCCATCGGTTTGACCAACGAGCTGAGGCTGGAGGAGGCCTATCGCTGGGCACGTGTGCTGCGCATCCCCGATGGGACTGCCGAGATCCAGCGCCGCACCATTGCACGCCGACTGCTTAGCGGCGATACCGAAATTTAAGTCCGTCACAAAGGAGACAAACGCATGCAACGTCGAACCATTCTCAGCGCACTTCTGGGCAACGCCCTGGTCACGGGTCAGGCGCTGACCGGAACCGCTTGGGCGCAGGAGGCCGTCTGGCCAACCAGGCCCATCAAGATGGTCGTGCCCTTCGCGGCGGGAGGAGCAGCCGATGCGGGAGCCCGCCTCATAGCTGGGGAAATCTCGCGAGCACTTGATCAACCGGTGTATATCGAGAATATCGGCGGCGCGGGTGGCACGGTGGGCATCAGGCAAGTGGCGCGCGCGCGCGCCGACGGCTACACCATTGGTTATGGCCACGTAGGCACACTGGCACTGGCGCCGCTGATCTACCCCAACCTCGGCTACGATCCGTTGAAGGATCTCACACTGCTGGGCCAAATAGGGAGCGTTGAGAACATTCTCATCGTTCTCCCGAACTCCCCGTACAAGTCGGTGAGCGACATCATTGATGCCTCACGGCGCAAGCCCGGTGGCCTCAACTATGGTTCGGCGGGCGTCGGTACATCTAACCACTTGTCGGGCGCCCTTCTGAGCACGCTGACGGGCATCCCGTTTAACCACGTGCCCTACAAGGGCAGCGCACCTGCATTGACGGATCTGCTGGGCGGCAACTTAGACTTCATGTTCGATACCCGCTCGGGTGTGGGGTCGCAGATCACCAGTGGCCGGGTGCGTGTCCTGGCGCATACCGCGACCCAACGCCTTCCCGACTACCCGGAAATTCCCACCGTCGCAGAGACGGTGCCGGGATACGCTGTCTTGGGCTGGAATGGACTCGTTGCGCCTGAGGGGCTTCCGCCCAACGTCGTGCGGCGCCTGTCCGACACACTGCGCAAGGCCGTGAATTCCCCTGAGTTCGCCCGCAGCCTGAAGGAGCTTGGAACGCGTGTGGATTACAAGGACGGCGCGGGACTTCGCAGCTTGATCCAGCAAGAATCCGCAAGATGGCAACCCATCATCAAGTCCTTCAACCTCAAACCCAATTGAGAGAGTGGATCACCGATCCCACCGCCTTTCCACACACGCAGCATGCACTTCATGACAACAGTAAAAGACATCCATCGGCATGAAGCGAATGATGACCACGACAAGAGTCTGGGCGTGCTCTTCAACCCTCAATCCGTGGCCATCATCGGGGCTTCCGATGACACCAGCCGCATTGGTGGGCGCTCCGTCCTGTATTTGAAGAACTACGGTTTTCTCGGTTCGATTTATCCAGTCAACCTCAACCGTGCACACATCCAGGGCTTGCAGGCCTACTCGTCGGTCGAACTCATCCCAGGCGAAGTGAGTCTGGCTATCGTGGCCTTGCCGGCCAATGCCGTGCTCGAGGCTGTGCGCGCCTGCGCGCGCAAGGGTGTGAAGGTGGTCATTATCTTCTCTGCCGGGTTCGCCGAAAGCCACGAGGACGGTGCAGCGCAGCAGGCTGAACTGGTAGAGGTTGCTCGCGCTGCTAACGTACGTCTTCTTGGTCCCAACTGCCTGGGCGCATTCAATCTGCACACGGGCTTCGTAGGCACCTTTTCGCAGGCGTTTCTCACGCGCAGCTTCGTGCCGGGGCCGGTGGCCATCGCCAGCCAGAGCGGGGCCTGCGGAGCGCATCTGGCCTATTTGTTCGGGCAAAAGGGCGTGGGAGTCGGCTACTGGGCCACGACAGGCAACGAGTCGGACATCGACGTCACTGAATGCATGCTCTGGATGGCGCAGCGCGCCGACGTGCAGGTCATCGTTGTCTACGTGGAAGCGGTGCGCAACGGCACACGCTTCGTGAGGGCGCTGGAGTTGGCGCGCAGCAACCGCAAGGCGGTGATCGCACTGAAGGTTGGCCGCTCGGCGGCTGGAGCCCGCGCCGCGGCTTCGCATACGGGAGCGCTCGCGGGTGAGGCCGCGGTCTACGACGCCGTGCTGTCGCAGCACGGTGCCTACCGGGCCGATTCCATGGAAGAGGTGGTGGACATCGCTTATACGTGCGTACAGGGACGTTACCCCGTGTCACGAAAAATGGGCGTGGTGACGTTGTCCGGCGGCGTGGGCGTGCAAATAGCCGACGCCGCAGACGCCCACGGCCTTGAGCTTCCAGCAATGCCAGATGAGGCACAGCGCCGCATCAAAGCGATGATTCCGTTCGCCGGAACCGGCAATCCCATTGACGTCACGGGCCAAAACTCTAACGACCGCAGCCTGCTGGGGCGTTGCGTCCAGATCACCATGACCGAGGGGAACTACGCATCTGTCATCGTGTTCCTCACAAGCGGACCTGCTGCGGACGACTATGCCGATCGCTTGTTGGGAGTAGCCGAGGCGGCGCGCGCGGCTCGGCCCGATTGCCTACTGGTGCTGTCCTTCCTGGCGCCGCAAAAGACCATCCAGCGGTTCCAAGAGGCTGGCTTCGTCGTGTTCGAGGACGTTAACCGCGCGGTGCGCGCGATCGCCGCGCTTGCGCAGTTTTCCGAGCATTTCGCCCGTGGCGTCGTGCTCCGCGAAACCGGGGTCCTGGCTGAAGAAACCCCGTTGAAAGCAGACCAGATTTCCGACCTCGACGAGCTTGGTGCGAAAAAGCTGCTGGCCTCGGCGGGTGTGCCCATGCTGGCGGAACACTTCGCAGCCGACGATGCGGAGGTCGCGCGCGCTGCGCAGTGCGTGAACGGACCAACCGTACTAAAGATACTCTCGCCCGACATCGCCCATAAGACCGAGGTCGGGGGGGTTGTCGTGGGCCTCGCATCGCCCGAGGCCGCAGCGCAGGCCGCCCGGGCTATGCTGGCGCGCGTGCGCGAGCGCCTGCCCAACGCCAAGGTGCGTGGCTTCCTGGTGGCGCCACAACTGCGAGGCGGGATTGAGGCCGTCTGCGGAGTCTTTCGAGACCCCGTGTTCGGCCCTGTTGTCATGTTCGGACTCGGCGGCGTGTACGTTGAGGTCCTGCGCGACGTGGTCTTTCGACTGGCGCCGTTCAGCGAGGACGAGGCTTTTTCGATGGTGCGTGAACTGCGCACAGTAGCCTTGTTTGATGGGGTGCGCGGTGCGCGGGCTGCCGATGTTGGCGCTCTCGCTAAAATCCTGTCGCGCCTTTCGCACTTCGCCTGGGCGCAGCGGGACACCATCCACGAGATCGACATTAATCCGCTCATGGTGATGCCGCAGGGCGACGGGGTTTTCGCGCTCGACGCCTTGATCGTTGCGTCCCGGGATACGCAGCCTTGACGCTCCCAACGGCTTGAGCTTGCGTGAGCTGACCCGTCTTGCGTACCTGGGCTACGTCTCATCCGATCGCGCAGTGCCCAGCGCCTTGTGACGCAGAGAAAAGCCCGGGCCGTTGCCGGCCCGGGCGAAAGTGGCGGGCTCTCTTTACGGTAGCCCCCTTGGACGGGATTGCGGCCCGATGATCAGAAGATGTGGCGCACGCCGATGTCGATCCCGCGCGAGGTGCCGTTCGGCCTGACCGTGGACGTGCCAAGCGCTTGCGTGGCGCCGCCGCTGTTGCGCATGCTGGCAATGGTCGAATAGGGGTGAACTCAAGTTCGGTGCAAATGACCCGGTTAGGACACAAGGGTTATCCC
>CAYMSY010000213.1:0-1243 GCA_964393195.1 uncultured Alcaligenaceae bacterium
ATGACGCAGCTGTGATCGCGGCCAACGGACAGCCGGGTGGCATTGCTCATGTTGAGTGCCGTGGTCGGCTGCGAAGTGGCGGTCGTCGTCTCGTTGCCGAGCTGGTAGCTGCTGTTGTCGCCCCAACAGCGCACCAGCCCACCAACCAGTGCGCAGGTGTGAGAACCCCCGCCACCAATCGCAGTCGCCGCGCCTCCCAGATTGATTACGTCAACCGGTGTCGCTGACACATAGCTGCCGCCGGTCGCACCGTTGCCAAGCTGGCCGGTATTGCCATTGCCCCAGCAACGAATGCCGCCCCCGCTGAGCAATGCGCAACTGTGGCGGTGACCCGCCGTCACCGCGACCGCCGTCGAAATATTTGGCACCGTGATCGGCACGTTACTTTGTCCGACGGCGTTGGTACCCAGCTGGAAGTAGTTGTTGTTTCCCCAGCATTGCACCGCGCCGGTCGCTAGCGCAGCACAGAAGTGATATTCCCCGCCAGCGACGCTCACGGCATTGCTGATGCTCGCTACTGGCTGCGGCCAGCCGACGCCCGGTAGCGTGGTACCGGTCGCTTCGCCGTAATAATTGTCCCCCCAGCAGCTCACCGTGCCGCCAGCGTGGCGCGCACACAAAGTGAACTGACTGGCGGCGATTTCCACCGCGTCTGAAATCGCGCCCGCGCGCACCGGCGTCGCCGCCAGCATTCGCGCGTTGTTACCGATATTCCCGTTGCTGTTGTCGCCCCAGCACCGCACATAGCCACTGGCCACAGCACACGTGGCGTTGCTTCCAGCAGACGCATCGGTCACACCACTTAGACCCACCACCATCGTGGGTGCTGTGACGCCACCGCCGCCGGGCGGAAAACCATCACCCACTGCACCGTAGCTGTTGTCCCCCCAGCACTTCATGGCGCCACCGGCCAATCTCGCGCACGTATGTCTGTCTCCCGCCATGACCGCGACCGCATCGTTGATACCGGGCACCAGCGTGGGAATCGAGGTGGTGATGTTGGTGCCTCCGAGCCGGCCATCGCCCGCTGCGCCCCAGCAGCGCACCTGCCCGGCGCTCACGGCGCAGGTGTGCTGGCGTCCGGCCGCAATTGAAGTCACTCCGCTCAGGCTGCTCACCAGTGCCGGCGTCGACACGGGCGTGGCCGAGGCACCGCCAGTGCCGGTCTGGCCGACGTCATTGCGTCCCCAGCACTTGACCGTTCCGTTGAACAGGATCGCGCAATTGTGATTGCCGCCCACCG
>CAYMSY010000213.1:1343-5673 GCA_964393195.1 uncultured Alcaligenaceae bacterium
GTGCAGGCTGCGGTGATCACGCCGGTCGTGTAGGTGTTGCCCACCAGCGTGCCGCCGCAACCGCTCACGCCGGCAATCGCATAACCCGAGTCCGGGGTCACCGTGAATTCGGCACGTGTACCCTGAGTGATCTGCTGCACCGTCGCGGGCGAAATGCGTCCGTGCGCAGCCGCGACGGGCGTGACGGCAAATTGCGGCACGATGGCCGTGAACGTGACGGTGATCGTGCAGTTGCCGGATACCGGCGCTGAGGTGGTGTACTGGTTGCCGTTTGTCATGAAGCCGTTCACGCCACCACAGGTCGTCTGTGCACTGGCGCGATAGCCGGCGTCGGGCGTGGCGGTGAAAGTGACGAAGGTGCCGAACAATACGGTCTGCACACCGACGGGCGTGACCGTGCCGCTGCCGGTGCTGCTGATGGTTACGCTGAACTGCGCATTGCTGAAGGTCGGTGCGACAGTGCAATTGGCATTCGGAAATACCAGTGTGTAGGAGGTTCCGCTGAAAGTGCCCGCGCGACAGGTGCCACCAACAACCACGCCATAGCCCGCGCTGGGCACGATGTCGAATACGAGGACACCGTTCTGACCGACCAGCTGCGGCGTCGCCGGGAAGATGCTGCCGTTGGCGGCGGGCACCGGGGTGACGGTGTAGTTGAACGAACAGTCGCGCGACCACGGCGTGACGCCGGTCGCGGCGTCCCAGGCGGCGTCGGCACTGACGGTGAACGCATTCGGACATAACTCCGATTGCGATGCCGTGAGGTTGTTCGGTGACGGCACTGCGGGCAGCGGGCCGCTGAGCTGATTGTTGGCAACGGACAACGACTGTAGACCCGCGAGACCGGCCAGCGATGGCAGGTTGCCTGTCAACTGGTTGGTGCGAACATCAAACGACGTCAGCGCCGCGAGGTCCGTGAGCGCGGGAATGGTGCCGGTCAGCGTATTCCGGTACAGCGATACCTGCTGCAGACTGGTCAGCCCGGTCAATGACGGGATCGCACCGGTCAGGCGGTTCTGGTCGAGGTTGAGACTACGCAAGGCGGTGAGTCCGCTGAGTGCGGGAATGCTGCCGGTGAGCCGATTCCGGCTCGCCTGAAACTGCTCCAGCGCGGTCAAGCCGGTGAGCGAGCCGATGCTGCCGTCAAGCTGGTTGCGCGACACGTTGAACCCGCGCAACGCCACCATACCGGTCAGCGCGGGAATACTGCCGGTCAGTCGGTTGCCATCCGCGGTCAGGTATTGCAGATTGGTCAGCTGATTCAACGACGCTGGCAGTGGACCGGACAGATTCTTGACCGACAGCGCGATCTCGGTCACGGTGGTCTGCCCGGCATTACAGGTCACGCCGCCCCAGCTGCATTCCGTGCCCGCCGCTCCCGTCCATGTGGGCGAGACGCCGGTCCAGGCCGGGCCGTTGGTACTGTTGTAGATGTCGAGCAAGACCTGGCGCTCGGCCGCAGGGATAGCGGCCTGCGCCGTGAATGTCGCAGCACACATGAGCGTTGCGAGCATCGCGCGGACGCCGACGCGAACAGTGGTGGAAAGCCTCATTTTGATCATCAACTTTTCATTGAAAGCACCATTTATCAGGGCTTGATAGCCATAAATGCGCAAAGTCGACTTTTGCGTATAGTTGGCCACATGCCCCATTCAACAAAGCTTTTTGCAAAGAGTTGATGGCAAAAATCAGACGCCGTCTTCCCATTGATCCCGCAAAAAAGGCCTCGCTGTCAGTGCAAACGAGGTTGCAGCGAAAACTTGCTCACGGCGAGTCAAGAGACAGGGCACCGAAGTGCAGGCAGCGGGTTTATGGCAACTGCGGCAACTTCGTCATGGTGATGCGGAACACCGCATTTGCCTCATCGCCGGTGCGCCGGGCAGCGCCAGCGTCGGCAGATCGCCTCACTCGCGCACGACGATTCGTCTGCGCGCTCGACGACGCCAACGATGAATTTCGCTTCGGTACGCTGCGCGCCTCAGGCGCCGTTTGCCAGCAAAGTCTGCAACTTCGCGGCGGCGGGGCCTGCCGCCTGAGCGTAACGCTGTAGCAGCGCGAGTTTTTCCGTATCAGTCGGCTGCACGGCCCGCGCCATCGCCGTAAAGGCGTCCAGCCGCGACTGCGCGATCCAGCCTCGCAGCGCCTTGTCCTTGCCCCAGCGATGCTGGTTCGCCATGTTCACGGCGAGCATCGTGAGCCAATGCAGCGGCTTGTCGGGCATCGGGATCACGGAGCAAAGCGCGTTCTTTTCGGCCTCATCTTCAATCGTCGCCTCAACATGCGCGATGAACGCGCCGCTGAAGGTCGGCTGAAACGTGCGCACCATCTGCGGCGTGATCTTGTTGCCCTCAAACACCGGAACGATCGGGCGGCGCTCCACGGCGCTCGCCGAACAATCAACGTAAAGACGATCCGCGTCCGATGACACGATGCCCTGCTCGAGCACAATGCGATCGGTTTCAATGCGCTGAATGCGCCCCATGCGCACGACGTTCTTGATCTGCCGCAGTTCCTCGAGCTCTGCGCGCGAGATGACAGCACCGTGATACATGCCGGGCTGCACCTTGGGATCGAAACGCAATAGCTGGCCGCTGGCTTCCAGTTTGACGAAGAGATCGGCGATGGACTCTGATTGCGCCAGCACTTCCATTTGCGTCGCAAACGACCCGTACGATTGCATGAAGAAGTCTTCACCCGGCTGCACATTCGCGCGATCCTGAAACCACGAATCGCGCGGCATGATCCAGCAGATGTCCTTCGCCGCCACGCCGTTGTCCAGCAACCACAAACAGGCATCAATGCCCGTCTTGCCGGCACCGACCACGACGTAACCCGAAGGCGGTCGCTTGACGCGCGGAAGCTCGTTGAGCGGCACGCATTTGACGCCCGGTGCGATGGCGTATTTCGGCGGATGCGTGGACGGCACCATCGTATTCAGGTAGCTGGTGTCGACCACTTTTTTGTGCACGATCACGCTGCGCGTCTCGCCCGATGTCAGCGACTCGAATCTGTGGTTTTGCTGATAGTCGCCGCTGTAGTTGCACATCGGAAAATATATGACGCGACCCGATGCCAGAAACTGCTGCATGAGCTGCTCGTAATAACTGAGCAGTTCCGCGCTCGTCGCGCGTTCGCACATGCCGAGATTGAGCCGATGCGTATCGCGTGAATCACCACCGAGCTTGCGTGAATTGACGCCGTAGTAACCAGATGGCTGATGCAGCCGCACGAAAGGATATGCGTCGTTCCAGTGTCCGCCGGGACCATGATGACGGTCGACGATCACCATGCTGGCGTCAGTCTCGTGGAACAAAACATCGGCGAACGCCATGCCGACCGCGCCGCTACCAACGATCAGATAATCGGTTGTCAAGGATTGTGTCGTCATGTCACAGCCCCTCCACTGACACCAGTCGCGCCGAACTGCATTCATCGCGAATAGACTTGAGCCCCAGATAAACCGGCCCGTAGTAGAAACTTTCCCACGCGGCAATTGAGGGAAATTCGATGATCACGATACGCCGCGGCAGCCAGTCACCTTCATACACCTTATGCGGGCCACCGCGAGCGAGGTAGCGGGCGCCTGCTGCCTCAAGCTCGGGCTTGACCTGACGCATGAAGTCCTGATAGCGCTCGGCATTGCGGATTTCCACATCGAAAACGACATAAGCGGCCATGGTTCCCCCCAATTCCGGCGATGGCGCAAGTGTGCGTTACTTTTGGCGAATCACGCCACTGTGTGTCCGAAATTTTTGACGACACACACCGCGCCCGGTGGGTTCGCGCAGCCCAGTCGCTAGACCAGGGTGTTCAGCGCCCGCTTCTGCGTTTCCACATCTTCACCGCGCCGTTTCGCCAGGTCAGCAAACTGGTCATCACCGAGCTTGCCCACGGTGAAGTATTGCGCCGCAGGATGGGCGAAATAGAAACCACTGACACTTGCCGGCGGTGTCATCGCGTAGGACTCGGTGAGTCCCATGCCGATGGCCTCTGCGTTCAACACCCGGAACAGATCCAGTTTTTCGCGATGGTCCGGGCAAGCCGGATAGCCCGGCGCCGGCCGGATGCCACGATACTTTTCCTTGATCAGCGCCTCGCTGTCGAGCTTTTCGTCGTGCGCATAACCCCAGAACTCCTTGCGCACGCGTTCGTGCAGGTGTTCGGCAAACGCCTCTGCGAGGCGGTCTGCGAGCGCCTTGAACATGATGGCGTTGTAGTCGTCACCGGCTTTCTCGAACGCTTCAACGCGCGACTCACCGCCCAGACCCGTGGTCACAGCGAACAGCCCGAGGTAATCGGCGTGGCCGCTGTCACGCGGCGCGATGAAATC
>CAYMSY010000214.1:0-5614 GCA_964393195.1 uncultured Alcaligenaceae bacterium
GCCTCAGCGACTGCTCAGGATGGTGACCAGCTCCTGCCGCATTTCCGGATTGGTCCAGTATTTCTGGTGCAATGGTTTCATGCGGCTGAGGTACGAACCGAAGTCGATCGGACGGTCGAAGCTGACGCCGGACTTGGTCGCGATGGCGCGAGAGTCTTCGACGCGCTTGTTCCACAGTTCACGCATCAGGAGTGCCGATTTGCGGCCTTCCTCCATCACGATGGTCTGGTCCGCTTTCGGCAATTTGTTCCAGGTGACCGTGTTGATGATCAGGGCTTCGGGCAAGACCATGTGATCGGTGAGCAACATGTGTTTTGCGTACTTGTAGTGGCCTGAGGAGACGAACGACGGCAGGTTGTTCTCGGCGCAGTCGATTTCCTTTTTCTCGAACGCGGCGCCGACATCCTTGTAGGGGATTGACACTGGTTTTGCGCCGAGATGCGAAGCCATTTCCATGAACACCTCGGAGCCGATCACGCGAATCCGAAGTCCCTTGAAATCGCGCGGACTCGTGAGTTTGACCCCGGCGCAGTAGAACGACCGTGCGCCACCGTCGTACCAGCCCAGGTTGACGAAACCGACATCGGCCAGCCGTTTCTCGAAGGTCTTGCCCATTTCACCGTCGAGCAGCTTGAACATGTGCTGCGAGTCGGAGAACAGGAAGGGCAGGTTGAGCGCTTTCATGCTCGGTACCAGTTCGGAGAGGGCGGCGAGATTGAACTCCCCCATTTCGAGCTTGCCGTCCCGAACCATTTTTTGCGCTTCAGCCTGATCACGGATGACGTCGGTGCCGATGACGTCGACCTGGATCCGGCCACTGCTTCGCTTGCCGACTTCGGCGGCGAAACTGCGCGCAGCGATGGTTACGGGGTAATCATCCGGGTGAATGACCCAGAGCCGCATTCGGGTTTGTGCGTCGGCTGCGGAAACACAGAGTGTCATGAAAAAGGCTACAAGCGCCGCGTATCGAGCGAACGATGCGTACATAAGATTCCTCCGGGTATTGTTTGAATGGTAGCGCTACCATTGTATGAACAGGAAAGAGGAACTGCTATGCCTAAAGGTCCATTTTTGGCGTGAAAAAGGCGTTTACGACGAAAAGACGTAACTCAATCTTGAGAAAAATATGAAGATAATGATGGCGCTACCACGATCCAGTCAGGATGAACCGGTCCTGCCGCAAAGCGGCGGTGTCGAGTGTGTTGATGCGCCTTGTCCGCCCGGCCAGGCCTAGGCGGTTTGACGCGGCGCTGCTTGGTGCACGATGGTGATGGGCAGGACGGATGCGTGCAACATCGCTTGTGACACTGAGCCGAGCGGGGCGCCTCGCGTCGTGCCCGCGCCGCGCGCGCTCATGATGATCGCGTCGCAGCCGAAGTCCTCGGCGATGTCGATCAGTGCCGGTTTCGCATAGCCGGTGCGCACCTCCTGCTCGAAATCAGCGCCGGCCGCCACCAGCAGGGCTGCACCTGGTTTGAGCGCTTCGGCGCCGACATGCTGATTGACTTCCTCACGCGCTCGCGGATCGGGCATGAGCAGCATGTCCACCACGCCTGCGGGCTCTTCGACGTTGGCGATGACGACGCTTGCGCGCAAGCCGTTCTGCAGCAGCTGCACCGTGTGGCGCACGGCGTCCAGTGCCAGATCCGAGCCGTCGAGTGGGATGAGAATTTTCATGGTGCGCTCCAAAGAAAGTCAGGCTATGCGTGCGGCACCCGGTCCGCGTTGATGCCGATCAAGGGGACGCACCGGCTTCACCGCGCCAATTCCGCAATCTGCAGGACTGAGGCGTGGGATTGTGCTGGTAACTGCTCTAATGCAGACCATGAGTGAATCGACATCAACTACACATTCACAGGCGCAATTTTGGGACCGCGCGGCCGTATCGAAGGTGTTTTCGCATCCGCTTGATCATGATCGCTTCACCCGGATGGTCGGCATTGACGCTGCGGTGCTCGACTATGGCTGTGGTCGCGGGCGGCTCTGCGGTGAGCTGGCGCAACGCGGATTTCGCGACCTGACGGGTGTTGACTATTCGCGCGAGATGATTGACGCGGCAAAGCGGGAACATCCGGGACTCAAATTTTCGGTGGTGGATGGTGACACGCTGCCATTTGCTGGCGCGCAGTTTGACGCGGTGCTGCTGTTTGCCGTGCTGACCTGCATCGCTTCCGAGGCTGCGCAGCGTCGCTTGATTGCCGAAGTGCAGCGCGTGCTGCGCCCCGGCGGGCTATTGCTTGTCAGTGACTATCCGTTGCAGACCGATGCGCGCAACCTCGCGCGCTACGAGGCTTATGTGCAGGAATCGGGCGACGCTGCTGCTTACGGAACGTTCCGGTTGCCCGACGGCGGGCTGGTTCGGCATCATCGTCCTGACTGGTTCGGCGATCTGCTTGCTGGATGGATTACCGAACCGGAAGTGACGTTTGATGCCACCACCATGAATGGCAATCCGGCGCGTATCGTGCAGCTCTGGGCGCGCACTCAAACAGCCTGATCAGCAGACCGGCTGGCTGGCCGCTGACTCCCGGTGTGCGCCAGCTTATCCGGTCAGTGCGTCGAGCACCGGTTGCCGGTGGTCGTCATAGTCGCCGTGATAGGGCAGTGCCCGCAAGAACAATTGCGGATCGTTAAGGTTTAGCAGCGTGGCATCGGACAGAACGCGCCGCCATGACTTGCCGCCCACCTGCCCGGTGAACAGCCCCAGCATGTGGCGGGCAACGTCGCGCACGCGCGTCGGGTGCGCCTGTCCACGCGTGGCGCTGATCTCGCGTTCGGTGTAGGCGAGCATTTGCCCGACGATGTGTTCGCGTGTTGGCAAGGGGGTGCCAAACATCGCCTGTTGCGTCTGTGCAAGCACGTAGCTGTCGTGATATGCGGTGCGTCCGAGCATGACACCGTGAAAGCGGGTTGCTTCGTGGGCGGCCTGCGCGGCACTGGTGATGCCGCCATTGAGCACGAAGGTCAGGGCCGGAAAATCGGCGCGCAGCCTGGCAACCACGTCGTAGCGTAGCGGCGGGATTTCGCGATTGGCCTTGGGGCTCAGCCCCTTGAGTACGGCGTTGCGGGCGTGAACGATGAACACATTGCAGCCGGCTTCCGCGACGACGCCTACGAAGTCGCGCACAAAGCCGTAGTCCTCGTTGTAATCGAGTCCGATGCGGTGCTTCACCGTGACCGGGATATGCGATGGCACGACGTCAACCATCGCTTTCACGCAATCGGCAACAAGCGCCGGTTCGGCCATCAGGCACGCGCCGAACGCACCGCGCTGCACGCGCTCGGACGGACAACCGCAGTTCAGATTGATCTCGTCGTAACCCCAGTCGACACCGATTTTCGCGGCACGTGCGAGGTCGTCACGCTCGCTGCCACCGAGTTGCAGTGCGACCGGATGTTCTGACTCCGAGAAGCGCAGGTGACGACGATGCTGTTCCTCGCCGCCAAAAATCAGAGGCCCGGTCGTGACCATCTCGGTGTAGAGCCGCGCGTCTGGCGCCAGCAGGCGGAACAGCACGCGGCAGTGACGATCGCTCCAGTCCATCATTGGCGCAGTCGTGAGTTGCCACGGATTTTGTGCAGGAGAAAGTCGAGGGGGCAGGTCGGTCATGCCACTATTTTCGCAGCACGGCAGATTTGGCAGTGCTGCAGACTGGCTGGGCATTTGCGGGTGCTGCGAGACCCGGATGCACCGGTGCGGGAGACGCAAAAAGCGATTTTCAGGTGTATAGCTTTTCCGGTGAGCCCTTATTCGGAAAGGGCTAGGAACATAATATTGCCTAAAGTCGATTTATGACGAAAATATGCTTTTAGCCCTTATTGAATGCGGGTTCTACGGAAAAGCTATATCGCCGTAAGGCGGATTTTTTTGCCTCAGATACAGAGCAGACCGGCAAAAATCGGGCGCACGAACAGGTCCGATGCGTTCGTCGCGCTGGCGCCGGGCGCCCAGCGTTTGAGCTCGGCCGCCGCGTTGATCGCGCCAATCGCAATCAGCGCGGCGATCGCCGGATCAAGCGGGCGAACGGAGCCATCCATGAGACCGTCGACCACCACGCAGGTCATGCGTTCGGTCAGCCGCGCCATGGTCTTTCTGACCGACTCGCGATGCGCCTGATCGGGCAGCGCGCTGGTCGCCGATGACCGCAACAACGGGCCTTCATCGGACAACTGGTAGTGCACGAGCGCGCGCGCGGCCGCGCAGGCGCGATCCCAGCCACTGCCGGTGCCACTCTCGGCGAGACTCAGCGCCTGGCGAACGACCGAGAACGTACGCTCGAAGCAGGCGGAGATAAGGTCCTGCTTGTTGTCGTTGTGATGGTAGAACGAACCTTTGGTGACGTTGAGTCGGGCTGAAATCTTGTCGACCGACGCGCCGCGATAGCCCTGTTCGTTGACCAGAAAGGTTGCCGCCCGCAGGAAGGCCTCGGCGGTGTCGCCGCCTTCGCCGCCATTGGCGATGCCCACATTGAGCTGCCAGCTTTGCTCGGCGTCGACCGTGCTCCACTTCGACTTTGGCGCGGCGAAACCGTTGATCAGTATGTCAACCACGCGATCAGCGATGCGCGTGTATTCATCAGCCTCATAGCGGCCCATCCACGACCGCATCCAGTTGGCGACCGAGAGAACGATGTGCGCACGGGCATTGAGTTCGTCACGCGTGAGCCCGACGGTCTCGGGCCCTTTGAGCAGTGCACGGACATGACGGAACATGTCGGTGTATGCCGCGAATACGACATCAAGCTGCGGGCTCGGCAGTGCACGCAGATCGTTGAACACAACAATCTGCGGCTGCTGCTGGAGATCAATGCTCGCGAGCAGTGCGGCATGCTTTCGAAACAGGGTTTGCAGCCGCGCAACAACGGTCTTTTCCGCTGCCGCATCAATCGCAAAACCGTCGTAAATGTCGATGGCGCGCAGGAAACAGGCCGTGGCCAAATCTTCCTTCTTGCGATAGTAGTACGTGACGCTGTTGGTAACGAGGCCCACATTGCCCGCGATGTCGGCCAGCGTCGCTCCCTTGACGCCACGTTCGTTGAACAACGTTGCGGCGGCACCCAGGATGGCTTCGCGCTTCTCCTGAAATCGGACGGTTTGGGGGGAGGCGTTCGGCGTCGACATGGGGCGAATGGGTAAGAGGGAGCTACCGCACCGGCGCGCGGTTTGCCCGAATTATGCCGATAGAACCGCAGACAGGGCTGTCAGACGTGCGATAACCATCATTGCCGACGCGATACGTCCCGGTAGCGTGTCCATCATGCGACATGCGCTGCATTGCAAGCCACTTCGCCTGGAGCAGGCTGGACGCCGATGCTGACTTCAGAGCGGTTACAGGTTGCGCATGCAAATGGTGCGCCGCAGAGCGCCCATGTTGGCGAGCGCGGGGCCGGCGCTGCGGCAGGCGTTGCGGCGCGACTTTGAGCCCTTCGGGCGCGACGGGCCGAGCTCCGACGAGCGCTGACAAAAGGGCGGTGACGTTCTTGTCCTTCGTTGGTGACTCGATGCTCGCTGGCGTTCTGCTCAAAGAAATAGAAAAATAAGTATGCAAATATCGGAGCAAAAAATAGATTGAAAAATATTTGTTCTAAACAAATTGTAGAAAATGAAGTTTGTA
>CAYMSY010000215.1:0-4030 GCA_964393195.1 uncultured Alcaligenaceae bacterium
GCACGGCGACGTTGCCCCATTCCATGCCCGTATTGGCGCCGCATTCGAGGAAGTGCATGCGCGAAATGCTCGGCATGCGCATCAGGTCGTCCATCGTGTATACCTTCGGATTCGCCACGAGTCCGTTGATCATGAAGCGATGCTGCGCCGGGTCGATATCCCACCAGCCCTGATGATGACGCTCAAAGTGCAAGCCGCTCGGCGTGATGATGCCGAAGAAGCCCTGCAGTGGCGCGAAACTCACGCTCGCGGCACCCACGCGCGTAAGGCCCGGGCTCTCGCGACGTTGCAGGTTTTCCTCGTACTTCGACGGCACGCCGTAGCCACGCGACGCCACCGGCTGGCCGAGGCCTTTGCTGTGCGCGGGCAGATTGAGGATCGCGGGATCGCCCTCGCCAACGTCAGCGGCCATCGCCCTCGGCAGCGCGAGCGCTCCGGCAGCGCCGCCGGCGGCGATGAAGGCTTTGCGCAGAAAACCGCGACGGTCTTCACGCGGCAGACTCATGGCCTCGCGCGGGAGGAAGAATTCCGGCGCCTTGCGCAGGCGACCCGGACGCGTGCTGATGCCGCTGCTCATGATTGTGTGGCAGCGGAACGACTGGCCGTGAGGCTGGCGTAGCTCGGCGCGCTGCCATCGCCATCGCCTCCGGACATGAACTGGGCGGCGCGGGCGGCGAGCGTTTCGACGTCCGTTTTGTCCATTTCGCGGGCGACCAGACTCACGCAGGCGGTGCGACAGATTTCGGTGAGCGTGTGGTCGCTGATGCCATACATCGCCTGAGCGCCGACCTTGCGTCGCGACGCGACGCCGGCGCTGTGCAGATTGGCGAGATGGCGCGAGGCAGTGCTCTGCGACAGACCAGTTGCATTCATCACTTCGCTCACGCTCTGCTCGGTGTTGCAGATCGCGTGAATCACTTTCAGACGCGATGAATCAGACAGCAGCGAAAAGTATCGCGCCACCTTGTCAAAGACAGGTTCGAGCTCTTGCACCTTGGGTGTCCTCCTTATTTGCCGCGAATTATGCGCATACACGCATATTTGCAAATACGGGTTTCCCCTTCTCAACCCCAATGCAGCCTACAGCTTTTTATTGAAACGTCGATTTCATGGGGCATGAACGATAATATTTAATGAAGTCGACTTATATGGTTATCGGCCTCCATGCCCTATGCAGAATGGATTTCAGTAAAAAGTTCATTTTCGTGGGCACGCGCTGTTAATGCGAATTTCCCCCAATGGCAGGTCGCGACACGGGTGCTAACGTAGCGACTGCTTTCAGGAGGTACCCCGACAATGACTATTCGCGTTCCCGCAGCTTTTTTCGCGCGTGCGCTCGCCGCCGCTTTCGTGTCTGCCGCGCTCGTCGCGGCCACGCCCGCAGCGGCCCAGGCTTTCCCCAGCAAACCGGTGAAACTGGTCGTGCCCTACCCGGCCGGCGGCTTCCCGGACACCGTTGCCCGCGTCGTGGCCAAGGCGCTCACCGAGAAATGGAACCAGCAGGTCATCATCGACAATCGCCCCGGCGGCAACGGCGCCGTGGCCGCACAGGCGGTCAAGTCCGCCGGCGCCGACGGCTACACGCTACTGGTCACCGACGGCTCGATGTTCACCATCAATCCGGCGCTGTACAGCAAGCTTGAATACGACCCGAAAAAAGACTTCCTGCCGGTCTCGGCGCTCGGCAAGGCGCCGCTGTTTGTGACCGTGCACCCGAGCGTTCCGGCCAACACGCTCGCCGAGTTCATCGCCTACGTCAAGGCCAACCCAGGCAAGGTGAATTACGGCACCTCCGGCATCGGCAGCACGCACCACCTGACCGGCGAATCGTTCTCCTCGTCGCTCGGACTCAACATGGTTCACGTGCCGTTCAAGGGCATGGGGCAGGCCACGCCGGCACTGGTCGGCGGACAGGTGCAGATGATCTTTTCGGCGCTGCCTGCGATCGCCGGATTCGTCAAGGACGGACGCCTGAAACTGCTCGCGCAGAACTCCAACAAGCGTTTCTCGCAGGCGCCGAACATTCCCACCATCGGCGAATCGGCGATTCCGGGATTTGACTTTGCACCCACCACCATCGCGATGGCGCCGGCCGGCACGCCGCCGGCCGTGTTGCGGCAACTGAGCGCGGACATTGCGCAGGCGGTGCGCACGCCAGCCGTCGCCGAAACGCTGCTCAACTCGGGCGTTGAGGTCATTGGCAGCACGTCGGACGAGCTCGCGGTCGTGCTGCAGGGCGAGGCCGAACGCTTCGGCAAAATCATCAAGACGATCAACATCAAGGCGGACTGAAGCGCGATGGCGATCGCAACGACGGCGTCAGCAGCGCTGGTAGACGATCTCGTCAGCGCCAATCACATTCTGTTCGTCGAAGGCGTGGTCGATGGTTTCGGCCACGTCAGCGTGCGCAGCGACACGCGCGATGACCGCTTTCTTCTGGCCGCCGGCGTGGCACCCGCCACCGTCACTGCAGACGATATTCTGGAAGTGGATTTCGATGGCGAAGTGCAGGATGCAGCGGGCCGCCGCTCGTATCTCGAACGCTTCATCCACAGCGAAATTTACAAGGCGCGGCCCGACGTCGTCGCCATCGTGCACAGCCACTCGCCGGCGATCATTCCGTTTGGGGTCACCCGCGCGACCCTGCGTCCGGTGTGCCACATGAGCGGCTTTCTCGGCTTCTCGACGCCGGTCTGGGACATTCGCGATACGGTGGGCGAGAACAACGACATGCTGGTACGCAATGCAAAACTTGGCAAGGCACTGGCCGAATCGCTCGGTGCCGTTGATTTCGCGCTGATGCGCGGTCACGGGTCGGTCACGGTCGCGAAGTCACTCAAGCTCGTGGTGGCCCGCGCGATCTGGGCCGAGATGAATGCCAAGCTGCAAACGGAGGCGATGCGCATTGCCGCCCTCGTCGGTGACGGCGAAGTGAACTACCTCACCCCCGGCGAAGCAGCGGGCTCAATGACGATCAATGAAACCGTCGTCGACCGGCCGTGGGATTTCTGGAAGGCAAAAGCGCGCGTAGCGTTAGCCGGTCTGGCCCGGTAGCTGCAGGCCAAGCAGCCACGCCCGAAAGGCAATCATCGCCGGCGTCTGCTGCTTTGAGGTCAGTCGCGTGAGCCAGTAACTGCCCACATCCACCTCCAGCGCAAAGGGTTGCACCAGACGCCCCTGCTCCAGTTCGCGCGTGAACATGCAGGGCGGCGCAAGCGCAATGCCCTGCCCCGACATCGCCGCCTGCACCATCGTCGATGAAGCATCAAACATGGGACCGCGCGCGATCACCTGCTTCGCGCCGGCGGCAGCGAGCCATGTCGCCCAATCATCCGGCCGATACGAACGCAGCAATGCAAATTTGCTCAAATCGTCGGCATGATGAATGAGCTTCGCTGCCGTCGGTGAACACAGCGGCGACAGCGGCGCATTCATCAGGTGCTGCGCCTCCACGCTGCGCCATGCGCCATCGCCAAAGCGGATGGCGAAATCGAGGTTGTCGCTGGCCAGATCGACCTTGTTGTTATTGCTCAGCAGACGCAGATCAATGCGCGGATGCTGCGCGCGAAAATCGGGGAGCCGCGGCAACAGGAATCCGACCGCGAATGTACCCACCACGCCCACCGTCAGCACCTCCTGCGGCCCGCCGAGCCTGACGGCATCCAGCGCGCGTTCGATCCGCAAAAAACTGTCAGCCACGGCAGGTACCAACGCCAAACCTTCGTCGGTCAACACCAGTCCGCGCGCGGTTCTGCGAAACAGCGTGCGGCCCAATTGATCTTCCAGCGTCTTGACCTGATGGCTTACGGCCGCCTGCGTCACGCACAATTCGTCTGCTGCGCGCGTGAAATTGAGATGCCGTGCCGCAGCCTCAAACGCCCGCAGCGTGTTCAAGGAAACGCCCGACAATGGCATTGGAGTCCCTACAAAAAGTATGAGCTGATCCAAAAGATCATACATTGCGCGCTTTGAAGCGGCTATCAAGAATGACTGCCTGATCAATCAAAGGCATAAACATGGATATCAACGC
>CAYMSY010000215.1:4130-5594 GCA_964393195.1 uncultured Alcaligenaceae bacterium
CAGTTTGTGCCGTTCAGCAAAGGGGACATCGTGTCGCATGCGCCGATCACCCGTCGTCATCTCGCGTCCGGTGGCATGACGGTAGAGGCGCTCGCTGGTGCCGCGCAGCTGGAAAGCGACAACACAGCGGCCAACCTGCTGCTGTCCCTGCTCGGCGGCCCCGCCGGATTCACGTCGGCGCTGCGCAGACTCGGCGACACCACGACCCGCCTTGATCGCACCGAGCCGAGCATGAATCTGGTGACGCCGGGCGAAGTGCGCGACACCACGACGCCGGCGGCCATGAGCCAGACGATCGCGCACATGTTGACGGGACGGTGGCTCAAGCCGGCGTCGCTTGAGCTGCTGATTTCATGGATGATCGCGACCGAGACCGGCAGCAAGCGTTTGCGGGCAGGTTTCCCCAAAGACTGGCGATCCGGCGACAAGACGGGTACCGGCCTGGCCCCGAACATGGGCGACAAATACAACGACATCGCGATCGTCTGGCCCACCGGAAAAGCAGCCGTAATCGTGTCCGCGTTTTACGAAACCGCGGTGGCGCATGGCAAGATGCGCGACGAAGATCAGGCGGTGTTGGCCGAGGTGGGCCAGATCGCGGCGCAATGGTCGCGCAGCAATGGACGCTAATCCGGCGGTGGCGTGACTGGCCGCGCTGTATTCGACAAGTTTTTGGCCAGATCGTGATACGACTTTTTTGTCCAAGCCTTATTCAATAGGGGCTGGTGCCTGTTTTTTGCATAAGTCGATAATTCGCCATTTTATGATCTAAGCCCATTCTGAATGGGCATCTCAATAAAAAGCTGTTACCCGAAACACGATCTCAACACCTGTCTTTCGGGCACGAACAGACAAGACGCGCAACTAGTCCGCAGTAGCGGCAACCGCACTCAACGCGATCCCTGCCGCCATGAGCCCCATGCTCGCCGTCATGTGCATTGCCGAGCCGTAGCCCGCACACGCGAGCCCGGCACCACCGTCCGCTGGCGAGCCGGCCTGCGGCTCCGTGCTGTAAACGGCGACGACCCTGAACTTCTTTTCACCGCGTGGAAACGCATGATCCTTGCGCAATGTTGCCCGCAGTTTTGACAGCAGCGCGTCGTGCGCCGTGAATGCGAGATCGCTCGTGGTCAGCTTCGAGGCATCCGTCTTGCCGCCCGCGCCGCCGCATACCGCGACCGGCACCTTCGCGGCAACGCAGCGCGCCACCAACGCCGCCTTGGCACGCACCTGATCAATGGCGTCGATCACGAAATCCGCGTCTGCGGGCACCAGTTGCGCGACGTTTTCGGGCGTGACGAAATCATCAATCAATGTCACCCGGCAGTCCGGCGCGAAGCTCAGGATGCGGTCGCGCATGGCGTCCACCTTGTTGCGGCCCAGCGTGCCCAGGGTCGCATGCGCCTGCCGGTTGAGATTGGACTCGGCCACGACATCGAGATCAATCAGCGTCAGATGCCCGAC
>CAYMSY010000216.1:0-5571 GCA_964393195.1 uncultured Alcaligenaceae bacterium
TTATCAAGCAGTCGCGGCGTGCCCAGACGAGCCGCGCCCAGCACCACCAGATCGTGATCCTCATCGTGCGGAAGCTGCAAATCGCTGCGGCGCCGCACCGTGATGTAATCCGGCCGCCAGCCATGCCGCTCCAGCTCCGTTTTCGCCTCGGCCTCGACCGTCGCGTAGGCGTGGGTGCCGGTGCGCACCGAATCGGCGACCTCGTGCAACAGCCGGTAAAGCCGTGGCGCCTCGGCGCGCTCAGCCGCCGTCAGGTATTGGTTGCGTGATGACAGCGCCAGCCCGTCGGCGGCGCGAACGGTATCGGCGAGGATGATCTCGACCGGCAACGCCAGCTGGCGCACCATCGTCTGCAGCACGAGGCACTGCTGATAGTCCTTCTTGCCAAACACGGCCGCACGCGGCTGCACCATGTTGAACAGCTTGAGCACCACCGTCGCCACACCGCGAAAATGCCCCGGCCGCACGGCACCTTCGAGGATGTCCTCGATGCCCGCCGGCTGCACGGTGTAAGTCTGCGGCTCGGGATAAAGCTCCGCCTCATCGGGCGCAAACACCACGTCGCAGCCGATGCTTTCAAGCTTCGCGCAGTCGTCGTTCAGCGTGCGTGGATAGCGATCGAAGTCTTCCTTCGGGCCGAACTGCAGGCGGTTGACGAAAATGCTCACCACCGTGCAGGCGCCGCGCGGGCTCGCCTCTTCCACCAGTCGCAAATGGCCCTCATGCAGGTTGCCCATGGTCGGCACGAACACATTGTTCGGCACGCGCTCAAGGTATTTGCGCAGTTCGGCAACGGTGTGAATGAGTTCCATCGTCGTTTTCCGATCAGGGCATGGCGTGAATCGTATTGATCAGTTGCGCCGGTGATTCAATGATGCGCCGTGCACCGGCATTGTGCAACTCGTCGTGCGTACCGAAGCCCCAAAGCACGCCCAGCGGGTGCACGCCCGCATGCAGCGCAGCCTCCACATCCTTGTCGCGATCACCCACCATGACCGCACTTTCCGGCGCCACCTTGTAATGCGCGACCAGATGTTCGAGCAGGTCCGTTTTCTTGTCGAAACGGCCGTCCAGCTCGGGGCCATGCACGCCGTCAAAATAACGCGTCAGGTCAAAGTGATCAATGATGCGTTCAGCGAACACGCGCGGCTTGCTGGTACACAGCGCCACGGTGAAACCCTGAAGATGCAGCCGGCGAATCGACTCACCAATACCCTCGTACAACGTGTTTTCGAGCCAGCCCGTGGACTCGTAGCGCTCGCGGTACAGGCGCAGTGCTGCCTCGGTGTCGATGCCCGGAAATACTTTCGGCAGCGACTCGCGAAATGGCGGACCGACAAAGGGCATCACCTCAGCGTCAGTAAGGGTTTCAAACCCGAGGCGGTCAAGCGCAAAATTGAGGCAACGCGCAATTCCCTCGAAATTATTCGATACCGTGCCGTCGAGGTCAAAAAACAGCGTGGTAATCGCCACGTAAAATCTCCGCTTCGAGCCAAGGTGGGTGAATGTCTCAGAAGTTTATCGAAGGCCGCGTCGTCGGTCGCACGGATCACACGCTTTCGCTCTTTTCACTACAGTTTGAAGCGCCGCTGGAGGGTTTTGTCGCGGGCCAGTTTTGCCGTGTCGGCCTGAAACTTGAGACCGACAAGGGCGAAGAACTGGTCATGCGCCCCTATTCGCTGGTCAACGCACCGGCCGAGCGCCCGTGGGAGATCATTCTCACGGTCGTGCCGCCGACCGCCGGCGGCGTGCTGTCGCCCGAACTTCACCGACTCAGGGTCGGCGATCCGATTTTCATCGGTCCACGCACCAATGGATTCTTTTCGATGCCGGAAGTGCCCGATGCCGACGTGCTCTGGGGCTTATCCACCGGCACTGCCATCGGCCCCTACCTGTCGTTCATGAAAACCGACGCGCCGTGGAAGAAGTTCCGAAAAATCGTATTTGTGCACGCGGTGCGTACTGCGCCGGAATTGACCTACCGCGATCAGGTAGACGCTATCGTCAGGGCCTATCCCGACCGTTTCCAGTACATCCCGTTTGTCTCGCGCGAGGTCGTTGCCGGCGCCATGTCGGGACGAATTCCTGCTGCCATCAACGACGGCTCGCTGGAAACCCGCGCAGGCATCGCCCTCACAGCAGCAACCGCCCACTGCATGCTCTGCGGCAACCCGGAAATGGTCACCGATACCATCGCCGCCCTGGAAGCACGGGGTCTGCGCAAGCACAGACGCAAGGAACCGGGACACATTACTACTGAGGCGTATTGGTAGGAGTGAAGGGTCGGGCGAGCGCAGCGAGAGAGGGGCCCCGACGAAGTTGGGGATCGTCCTGCCCCTGAGCGACGCGCGCGATGCAGCAAGCGTCGCGCCGAGAAGCGACAAATGAGCGCACAAGGAGAGGCGAAGCGCCGAAGGCGAGAGGGGCCCCACGAAGCGGGGATCGTCTTCGCCTCGACTGACGCGCGCGACGCAGAATTCGCTGTATACACTACCTTTCAAAGAGCGCGCAGAGCGAATCCGTTAGCCGCTCGAACAGCCGCAGCTCAGTCCGCCTCCCCCAAAAAGCCACCACTCTGATGCGCCCACAATCGCGCATACAGACCGTCCATCGCGAGCAGCGCCTTGTGATCGCCTTCTTCGACGATACGGCCGTCGTCAAGCACGATCAGGCGGTCCATCGCTGCAATAGTGGACAGGCGGTGCGCGATGGCGACCACTGTCTTGCCTTCCATCAAGCGGTACAGGCTCTGCTGTATGGCGGCCTCCACCTCGGAATCCAGCGCACTGGTCGCTTCGTCGAGCAACAAGATCGGCGCGTCCTTGAGCATCACGCGCGCAATGGCGATCCGCTGACGCTGACCGCCTGAAAGCTTGACGCCGCGCTCGCCGACATGCGCATCATAGGCGGTGCGGCCCTTGGGATCCGTCAGCCGCTGGATGAAGTCGTGCGCTTCAGCGCGTTTCGCTGCGTGCAGCATGTCGTCGTCACCCGCGTCCGGCCGGCCGTAGAGGATGTTGTCGCGTACCGAGCGATGCAGCAAGGACGTGTCCTGGGTGACCATGCCGATGTTGGCACGCAGGCTGTCCTGGGTGACAGCGGCGATGTCGGTGCCGTCGATCAGGATGCGGCCGCTGTCGATGTCGTAAAAACGCAGCAAGAGATTGACGACCGTCGACTTGCCTGCGCCGGATCGACCAACGAGGCCTATCTTCTCACCCGGGCGAATGGTGAGCGAGAAATTGTCGAGCACGGCCTTTGGTGTCTGCAACGGCGCAACGGCTGCGCCCTGCGCGGCATCGCTGCGGCGTTCCTGAGCATAAGTAAAGGTGACGTTTTCAAAACGAACCTCGCCGTGCGGCACGACCAGCGGTTGCGCGTTGGCGGCGTCCACCACCGTCTGTCGTTTCGACAATGTGTCGAGGCCGTCACGCACGGTACCGATGTGTTCAAACAGACCAGCCAGCTCCCACATGATCCAGTTTGACATGCCGTTGAGTCGCAGGGTCATTGCGGTCGCGGCCGCTACTGCACCGACGCCGGCGACGCCATCGGACCATAGCCAGATTGTCACGCCGATTGTCGACAGTACGAGCCCGATGATCAATGCGTGATGGACGATGTCGAATGCGGTGATCAGTCGCCACTGTTTGTGCACGGTCGCCATGAATTCCTGCATCGCGCTCCGGGCATAACCCGCCTCGCGTTGCGTGTGCGAGAACAGTTTCACCGTTGCGATGTTGGTGTAGGCATCGGTAATGCGGCCAGTCATGAGCGAACGGGCATCGGCCTGCGCCTGCGCAATGCCCGCGAGGCGTGGCACGAAATACCAGCAAGCGAGCGAGTAGCCGGTGACCCAGACCAGAAACGGCACCGTGATGCGCCAGTCGAAGCCACCAGCCCCGAGCACCATGGTGACGAAGTAGATGATGACGAACACCATCACGTCGGCAAGAATCATCCAGACGTCGCGCACGGCGAGTGCCGTCTGCATGACCTTCGTCGCCACGCGGCCGGCGAATTCGTTCTGGTAGAAGCTCATGCTCTGTGCCAGCATCAGCCGGTGAAAGTTCCAGCGCAGCCGCATCGGAAAATTGCCCATGATTGCCTGGTGCTTCACGAACGCAAACATCGACACCATGACCGGGCTTACCACCAGAAGCACGACGAGCAGGACCAGTCCGTCGCCGTGTTTTTCCCACAACTGCGCAGGTTCGGTTTTCGCCAGCCAGTCCACGAGGCGGCCCATCATCGCGAACAGCAAAGCCTCGATCAGGCCGATGATGCCGGCGGTGACCGTCACCGCCGCCATGTAGGGACGCAGCCCGCGAGTGCAAGCCCAAAGAAATGCCCACAGCGACTTCGGGGGAGCTGTCGGCGCATCATCCGGGTAGGGATGGACAAGTTTTTCAAATACCTGATACATGGTTAGCTCTCTGTATGCAGTGCCGGTGTCGGCAGGCTGCGTGTACCCATCATGACGGTGCTGCGCCATGCAAATATCGTGAGTGCAACGGCGCCCACGCCCGCCAGCGCAAGCGACGCACGCAAACCGAGGTGTTCGCCGACGTAGCCGCCGATGAGTGCGCCTGGCCCCGCGCCAAGCAGGATCAGCCAGCGCATGGTGCTGGTCATGCGACCAAGCAGCGGTTCGGGCGTCACCGCCTGTCGCAACGACAGGAAGTTCACAAATATCAGCGTGGCCCCGCCCGAGAAGCAGGTCAGCATGAACCCGAACAGAACGACACCGATCACGCTTGTCGGTGCCAGCGCCAGCGCAATCCAGCCCACGGCACTCACCGCAAGACCGGCGACAATGGTCGGGCCTGGTCCGAATTTTTCGCTGACACGGCGACCGTACACACTCGCGAGAATGGTGCCAACGCCCATACCCACGTAGCAGAAGCCGATGGACTGCGCGCTCATGCCCAGTTCGCGCGAGGCCACGAGAATCTGCACCACGCTCGCCATGTGATGCAGCAACTGCCAGCAGCCGACGAACAGTGCCAGTGTCCACAGCATGCGCGTGCGTGCCACGAAGCGCACGCCTTCGCGCAACTGCATCCAGAAATTGCTGTTGCCGCCCGTGTTCACGTTTTCCTCGACGCGGATGCCGCGCAGCAGGAGCACTGACCCTGCGATCAGGATGGCGTCAAAAGCGATCGCAAACGGTGCGCCAAGTACCTTGATCAGCGCGCCCGCCAGACCCGGTCCGGCGATCTCGGAGCCCGAGACGGCGAGTGCATTCTTGCTGTGCGCCTCAACCAGACGGTCGCGTGACACGATCTGCGTCAGCACGATCTGGGCCGCAGAGCCGCCAAATACGTGCACGCACCCAAGCACGAAGCCAACGGCGTACAGCCACGGCATTGACAGCACACCGGTCCATGCCGCGATGGGCACAGTCGCAAGCGCCAGCGCAAATGCCGACTCGCCGATGATGTACACCGGCAGCTTGCGCATGCGATCCAGCCACACGCCGGCCGGCAGTGACAGCAACACGAACGGCGCGATCTCGGCCGCCATTAACCAGCCCATCTGCGTTGGTGAGGCATTGAGCACAGTGGCCGC
>CAYMSY010000217.1:0-3534 GCA_964393195.1 uncultured Alcaligenaceae bacterium
TAAGCACAAAAACTTCGATTGCCGGAAACATTTTGACACCTATCGAATCTAGCCCTCAGGAACCAGGCTCCGCGCTCGCTGTTCGACAATCCAATGCACTTTCGACGCACGTTGTTGCCACCACTCCGGTAGAACTTGATGATTCACTGCATTTGCGCGACTTATTGCGCATCGTCTACAAGAGAAAATGGTGGATAGTATCGGCTGCATTGCTTCTGCTGGGGATTGCGACCTTCTACACGCTCGTTCAAACGCCAATTTATCGGGCCACTGCTGTTATCCAGATTGAACGTAACGCCGCGCGAATTATTGACTTTAAGGACGGTGGCACTAACACGGATGAATCCTATGGATACGACAGCCGCGAGTTCCTGAACTCTCAATTCGAATTGTTGCGGAGCAAGGCCTTGGCGGAACGCGTGATGGAAAGCCTGCGTCTGGACCTGGAAAAAAAGCCCGGCGCAAACGCGGACGCGCCAGCGATTGTTTCAACTGCGGAGACCACGCGCGACGATTTGCTTGCGCGCATCGCCGACACCCTGCGCAAACGCCGCGAGCCATCGGTGAAAGATGCGCAAATGCTGGATCGCGAATCAGTGCTCGGAAGCCTTCGCAGATCAATGACGGTGGAACCGATTCGAAATTCGTTGCTGGTCAAGATCCACGTCGACAACAGCGACGCGAACCTTGCCTCGCGAATTGCCAACAGCTGGGTGCAAACCTTCATCTCAAACGCTCTTGAGCGACGCTTTGAAGCGTCCTCGTACGCCAAAACATTCCTCGAACAGCAACTGGCTAAAACGAAGGAGCGCCTGGAAGACTCGGAGCTGCAGCTCAACCGGTACACCCGGGACAAGCAGATTGTAAATGTCGATGAAAAGACCAGCCTGACAGGGCAAAATTTCGCCGAATTCACGACTGCCCTGGCCAAAGCACAGCAAGAGCGCATCAAGGCGGAAGCCAATTTTGAGGAAGTCAAACGAAACTTGGCCAACTCCAAAGAATTGCTGGAGAACAAGTCGATTGCCGCCTTCAAGGAAAACAAGGCAAGGCTGGAAGCGGAGTATCAGGATCAGCTCAAGATCTACAAGCCGGGCTTCCCGAAGATGCAGCAGATTCAAGGGCAAATTGACGAAATTGAACGTCGCATTCAGATTGAGACGAAGACCGTTACCGCGTCCATCCTCGGCACCGCCAGCGCAGCCTTTGAATCAGCGAAGTCACAGGAATCGCAATTGAAAGCGCGTGCCGATGCGGCCAAACGCACGGTGCTAGACGTACAGGATCAAGGAATCCGGCTCAATATTCTTAAGCGCGAAGTTGAAACCAACAGGGAAATTTATAACGGCCTGCTGCAACGACTTAAACAAGTGGGTATCGCGGGCGGCGTCGGCACAAACAATGTGTCAATCGTGGATAAGGCCGATGTGCCACTGTTTCCCTACAAACCCGACCTATTCAGGAATGCCATGATCGGCCTGCTGCTCGGTTTGATGGCCGGACTCGCGCTGGCCTTCATACTTGAGTACATGGATGATTCCATCAAGTTTCCCGACGAAGTGGAACGATTCACTGGAATGGCGCTTTTGGGCATCATTCCCAAGGTTGCTGCGCGCGGCAGCAGCGTTTTGGCGCAGGCAACCAGGGAGCCTCGTTCGGCATTGGCTGAGGCTTACCGGTCACTTCGCACTGCCCTTCAGTTCTCAACGGCGCGAGGCGCGCCGCGGACGATCGCCATCACTAGTTGCACAAAAAATGAAGGCAAGAGCACGACCGCCATCTCGCTGGCTGTGGCGCTGTCGCAATTGGGCAAGAAAGTATTGCTCATTGACGGAGATATGCGCAATCCCACGCTTCACCTCATGCTTCAGGCGGATCACAACGTGGGCCTTTCCAATCTACTGTCGAGTGATGTCGATCCAATAGCGGTGACCAAGACCACCGAATTTAGTGGTCTTTACTTCATCAGCGCTGGACCGCTCCCACCAAATCCGGCGGAGCTGCTGGCGGGGATGAATCTCGGGAAGCTCTTGAACCCATCGGCCTCCGGCTTTGACCATATCGTGATTGATGCGCCACCCATTCTTGGCATTGCCGACGCGATCGTGTTGTGCAAAAGCGTCGATGCCAGCATATTTGTGGTGGAAAGCTCGCGCACGCGAAAATCGGCGATACGGAACGCGCTTAAACGCCTGCACCAGGCTGGAATTCATCCGCTTGGCGCGATATTGACGAAATTGCCGGGGGCGCCCGCCTCCTATGGCTACGAAGCGGACTATTACTATTACGGTAACGCTGAAGCTACCGCGTTACCCGGCAAGGCTTAACTCGGCTGACTAATGTTTGAGCACGTCAAATCGCTCCTCGACGACATTGACGCATTGGCGGATAAACAACAATTTCCGCGCCCCGGCGATGCGCTGGCCTCGTCAGAGGTCGGTCAAGCGGTCATCATGCTGGCGCTTGGACGCATGCCTGCGACGCAACTCGGGGTCGAGGTCGCTGAAACAGTCAGTGACCGTCGGCAACAAGCGGCGAGGCGATTGATCGCTCGCTGGTTCCTGGCGAGTGAAAGCAGTTTGTACGCCGTCCTTGGAGCAACGCCGGATTGCTCGCCCGAGGTGTTACGTGAAAACTACCGCCGGCTCATCGCGCTCGTTCACCCGGACACTCGGCCAGAGGGGTTCCCTCTCGATTCAGCGGCTCGGGTCAATTTGGCGTATAGCGTTTTGTCGGATGCGGAAAAGCGGGCGTCCTACGATGCAAGCTTAAAGCTGCTGAAACAACAAAATTCGGCCCCTCCTCCGCACTCTTCTACAACGTTACCTCCGCGTGCCTTTGTTGTGAAACCGCGGGGCATGCGAAACTGGTTCCGCGCGGCTACACCGAGAATGCGATTCGGCAACGGTTTGCTCACGATCGCAGCTGTGCTGCTAGCGCCGATTGCGCTTGTGCTCTATTCCGTTGCCAGCCACGATACAGGCGTGGAAATCGTGGAAGGGAAGGCCAAGCCAGTCCCAATGCCGCTACTAACGATGTCGACCGAGGTTAGCAAAGTTGTCGCTCCCGAATCCAGCGCGCCGGTCGTGGACGCAACGGCACGCGAGCCTTCCCCTCGTACCCCACCCAGAGAGGCGGTGTTTTCGCGCCTGCGGCGTTTCGTGAATCCACCAATAAAAGTGGCGCCCCCTCCCGCGCTTGTCGCGAACGACGTTGTGCTTGCCCCTGCTCGCCTATCAGGTCAAAGTGGCCCGCCGACCCAGTCTGAACTAGCGCCCAGGGCTCCAACCTCGGTGGCAACTTTCGCCACCAATGTGAACCCGGTCCCTGCGGAGCGTGCTGCGCAGGCGAACGTCCCGACCAGGACCCCTACCGATCACGCGTCGCAAATGCCAGTGCCATCGGTTCGGTCACCAACAACGCCAGGGCGCAGATCAGCTTTGGCGGGAACCCGGTTCCAACCACCACCGGCAGCGTGACAATCCCGCAAGGGGCCAATCCTGCCCTGTCGATCACCAAGACCGAGACAACCGC
>CAYMSY010000217.1:3544-5562 GCA_964393195.1 uncultured Alcaligenaceae bacterium
GTAGCGCGGCCGCAGTTTCGGGCACGCCCACCGAGGTACGCGTCACGTATGCCGAGGTTGACGAACTGCTTGTAAAGCTAAGTAATGCCTACGAATCAGGATCAATCACTGCGTTCAGTCGAGTACTAGCGCCCAGCATGGCGGGCCGCCGGCAGGTGCTATCGGAATACGAAAAGGTGTTTCAGCAAACGCGTCAGCGGAGCATTCGTTTCACGCAACTGAAGCACAGAACCAACGGCGAGCGCTTGTCGACCTCGGGCTACGCCGTGGTCTCCACCGTGGACAATGACAACCGCGCTTCGAGTCAACGCGTGTTTTTGGAAATCGACATTGCGCGAGAAGCCGATTCCCCGAAAATCGAACGCTTGCTCAACTACCCATTGAATTAGGAAGCGGCGCATGCCCTATTCCAACGAGCAGCCGAATACCATACCCAAATTGAGCGCAATTTGCGCGATGGGTGTCTTGATCGGCGGCCTCTTTCTCTGGTCCGCCTCGCGCCATCTTGCGACGCCGGATGAGCGCGGCGCGACGTCTGAATCGTTTGACCCGCTGACCTATCTGCGGTTGCGACCATTTGATTCGGCGGGTTATCTGGCGGTTGCCGGATCTGCAAATTCCGGCACTGCGGAAGGCGCTATTCGGTTGCGCACGCATGCCCTGAACGCCGCGTCGCGATTGGCTCCGGTCGATCCACAAGTGATCCGGGCGGAGTCGGCACTCGCGTTGTCGAACGGCGAGATTCGCGCTGGCCTGGATAAAGTCGCGCGACTCTCGGCGATTTCTCCGGCAGACCGAGCCGATGCACTTCACGTTCTGGCCAGTTATGTCGATCACCCGCAGTGGCGAGAATTCGCGGAGGCTCGATTAGCAGGCGGTTGGGACGGCGCCGACGAATTCTTGTTGGCGCTCTGCAATGAACCGGTGTTCGGCCAGCGCGCCCTCGCCGTCGCGTGGCAATTCGTTCGATTCAAACCTATCGCAGCGCCTGCGGCGCACTGTATTGAAAAGCGGGCGATTGCAATGGGCGACGTGCAAGGTGCCTATCGACTCCGGCTGAGCGCGGCCGCTTCGTTGCCGAGGGTCATCGGCTTTGTGTTCAACGGTGATTTTGAACTGCCGCTGTCGGGGAGCCCATTCGACTGGACGGTTGAGCCCGGCGGCGAATACCGGGAAGGCTTTGTTGCGGCGATTCGCCCCAACGCAGCCTCCCCCAATAGCCAACAGTCCTTGTCAGTGCGCCTCACCGGTCGCGCCATAAAGTCCCCGATCGTGCAACAGCACTTGGCGCTAGAGGTTGGTCGTTACCTGCTTACATACGCCAGCAAGCGCTCAAATCCGACGGGTTCGAACATGCCCGCGTGGATGATCCGATGCACGGGCAGCGGTACGCCGTTGATTACCGACCCGTGGTCCGATTCAGCAATAGAATCTGGATGGACTAGCCATCAGGTCGTGTTTTCTGTGGGCGGCAACTGCGCTGGACAGTTGCTTTCGCTCGAGCCAAAGTCGAAACTTTCTGCACTTGAGGGCCTGCACGGCACCCTTTTGGTCGATAAGGTCTCCATCGAGAGGCGCTAACGCGGCCAAGTTGCTTGTCTACGGCCGAGAAAGTGGCTAAACTCCTGCGAAAGCATAAAGATTCGGAATTCGGAGATAGTGAAATGCGCAATGCGATATCAGTAGGGTTGGCGTCAGCGATCATGGCACTAAGTTTGGGCGCTCAAGCGCAAACGACGGCGGCCTCGTGCGACGGCGCCGAACTTCGCGACGTGCAGGGAAACGTCCTCGTTAGTACCAAAGACGGCATGAGCACAGGCGTGGACAAGCAGGTTGTTGTGAACAAATCTCGCGTTACCACCACGTCACGGGCTTCGGTGACGGTTGCTTTTGCATGTGGATGTGACGTCAAGCTGAAGGAAAACGAACGACTGGATATCGAGACGCCGGCAACGTGCGCCGGGCTGCTGGCTTCGGTGACGGCGGTGCCGGCCTCGGCAGCGATTGGCGCAACGACA
>CAYMSY010000218.1:0-5548 GCA_964393195.1 uncultured Alcaligenaceae bacterium
ATCGCCGGGATATTCATGCGGCACATCGCGATCATGCCGCCCGGCATGTTCTTGTCGCAGGCACCGAGGACCAGCACGCCGTCCATCATCTGGCTTTGCGTCGCGGTCTCAATGGCATCGGCGATGACTTCGCGCGAGACGAGCGAATACTTCATGCCCTCCGTGCCCATGCTGATGCCGTCGGTCACGGTAATCACGCCGAACATCTGCGGCATGCCGCCCGCGTCCTTGATGGCGACCGCCGCGCGATCAGCCAGCGGCTGAATGCCGGCGTTGCACGGGTTCATCGTGCTGTGACCGTTGGCGATGCCAACGATGGGCTTGTCAAAGTCACCATCGCCGAAGCCGACAGCGCGAAGCATGGAGCGATTGGGAGAACGGGCAATTCCTGCGGTGATGGTTTTGCTGCGGCGGTTGAATGACATGGGAATCCAGTGAAGAGTGAGCAGTGAAGAGTGAGCAGTTGGAGCGCACTTGACAGCGTACCGTGTGCGCCCGAAGGACTGCTCACCGCTCACCGTTCACCGCTCACTTACCGCCAGCTTTTTGAAATTTTATTCCCGCTACACTGCCGGCCTATGCTGATCCACCCCGAAATAGACCCCATTGCCCTGCAAATCGGCCCGCTGGCGGTCCGCTGGTACGGTCTGACCTACCTCGTGGCCTTCGTGCTTTTCATGATTTTGGGGCAGTATCGCGCCCGCAAGCAGATTCTGCAGGGCTGGAAACCCGGTGACGTTGACGATTTGCTGCTCTACGGCATTCTCGGTGTCGTGCTTGGCGGTCGGCTCGGTTACTGCCTGTTCTACAAACCGGGCTACTACTTCGCCAATCCGCTGGAAATCTTCGCAGTGTGGCAAGGCGGCATGAGTTTTCACGGCGGAATGCTGGGCGTCATTTTCGCCATGTGGCTTTACGCGCGACGCACCGAACGGCCGCTCCTGCGTGTGCTGGACTTCATCGGTCCGCTGGTGCCGCTGGGCCTGGCCTCGGGCCGTATCGGCAATTTCATCAACGCGGAGTTGCCCGGTCGCCCGGCCGATCCATCGCTGCCATGGGCGATGATTTTTCCGACGGTTGACAAAATTCCACGCCATCCGTCGCAGCTTTATCAGTTCGCGCTGGAAGGCGTACTGCTGTTCATCATCCTCTGGATTTATTCAAGCAAACCACGGGCGACAGGCCGTGTCGCGGGCGCGGGGTTGCTGGGCTACGGCGTCCTGCGATCTTTTTCCGAGTTTTTCCGCGAACCCGATGCCTTCCTTGGATTCCTGTCGTTCGGGATGACGATGGGGCAGTGGCTGTGCGTGCCGATGATTCTGCTGGGTGGGTGGCTTCTTTTTCGGCGGGTGAACGGGCGCAGTTGATGCAACGTCGCTGGAAAGCTGCTGCGGCAGCAGTTGTTGCGTGCGTAGTGGTGGCCGGTATTGCGTTCGTCGGGCGCTCGAACGCACCGGCGCCCTCTGCGTCGCGTGCTGAGTCACCGAAGACCCAGCTGCAAAACGGGAGGACGGGCAGCCCGCCGTCCCGCGGCGCTGCGTTTATCTCGCTGGATCCGTTTGCGTCGATCAAATCGGTGGACCTGATCCCGAAAGCCCTATTTGATCCGCTGGCGCAACCGGCCGAGAAGTTGCGTGCACTGGGTTCTATGAGCGATCCATTCGAGGCGCAGTTGCTTGCCGTCCGGTCGGGTGATCCCTTGCTTGTCGCGACCGCTTTGTACATGACGATGCATTGCAGTGACCCCGCCGTGATGCTGCACGGACGAAACGTCCGCGAGTGGATGACGGAGCAAAGTTTCGATCCAAAAACCGGTACGAAGGTACCCCCCAACGAGATACTTGTCGCCATGAACGAGGCGGCGCAGCAGATGGGACCGCGACGGATGTATCCGCCCCCCGAGCTCCGGGCTGAACTTGTTGCAAGGCAGCGCGATTGGACGCCCGAACAGCAGCCGAATTACCAATACGCCGTTGAACTGACGAAGAAACTCACGGCACCACTGACGTCGACGCAAAAGGCAGCCTACGACGCGCAGGTCGAGCGAGCTAGCATGGAATGCCGCGGGCGCGTGATCGGTGGAGCGGACTTCGGGGCAGCGTATCGCGCTGCTTTGGATCGCCTGGTTGCCGATGGCGTGGTGAGCGCACAGCTTTTCAACCGGCGGGCGGGCTGGCAGAGCCAGTCAATCTCGGAGTTGAATGATCGCGACTATGAACTCGTTGAACGGGCGATCATCGAGTCGCAACCTGATGGCATCGCGCGACTGCTTTCGCCCGGGAACGCCACGGTCGGCAGCCTCAACTACGCCGCGATCCCCAACGATGCAGTCGACGCCGCGCTGGCACTGGGGTTCACGGTGAGTACGTTGGCGGCATGCGAGCTTGGGGTCAGTGATTGCGGCCCCACGAGCTGGAGGTTTCGATCCGCATGCATTAGCTACGGCGGTTGCGATCAGCCCGATCTGGCCGCGCTGTTTCGCCATGTGTTTCAGCGCGATGGCCTTGATCCGAAGATTATCGACGGCGAGGTGGGCCGCGTAGTCGCCGCTTACCGGGCGCGGGACCTCAATGCTCTCGGCATTCGCCGTAAACCGCCTCCGCCATGACAACCTGGGGCGGGATTACTCCACCCGCCGAAACTCACCATCCACGGTTTTTGGCCCTGGCGCCGGTGTCGCCACCACCGTTTGCGGAACGGCGCGGTTCGGAACCAGTAGCAGGAACAGCGCGAACAGGTCGCTGACGAAACCCGGCGTCAGCAGCAGCACGGCAGCGAGCATGCGACGGCCGCTGTCGAAAACCATGCCATTGAGTGCCATCGTCTGCATGGCGCCGACAAAACGCGACCGCAGCGTTCGCGCTTCGCGCTTGAGCAGCATGAAGCCGAGAATGAATCCCGGAATGAACAGCGCCCAGCCGGGAACGTTCAGCGCTTCGGCGAATCGAAGTGTGGCGTAGACGTCCAGCACCGGCAACGCAACTAGAATTCCAAGCAACAAGAGCGGCATAGATGTCTCCAACCCAAAAAATTTCCGTCGCGGACGTCGCGAATTTCGAGTCGCGGCGCGTTCACTGCAATAACTACAAGGACGTCAAACCGCATGCGTAGTATGACAGCAAGAGGCCGGGAAAGTGCCGCAGCACGCCGGGTTGGGTATCGTGGCGTTGCGTTTTTGTCGGTCGCGCTGATCGCTTTCGCTGTGTGGGCGGCCCCGCCGGCGGCGCCTCCGCCGGCGCCGTTGCCCGTCGACGAGGCGTTTCCGGTCACGGCTACGCTGGCGGCTGGCAAGATCACGGTCAAGTTTGATGTCCTGCCGGGACATTACCTCTATCGCGACCGTTTCGAGGTCCAGGCCAATGGTCAGGCGGCGGGCGCACTGAAGTTGCCGAAGGGCAAGGTCAAAAATGATCCACACTTCGGGCGGGTTGAGGTCTACGAGCAACCGCTGACGCTATCTGTTGCGACGAAGCTCGCAGGCACAGCGACCGTCAAGGTGACGTTCCAGGGCTGTTCGGAAATCGCCGGCGTTTGCTATCCCCCGGCCCAGCGCACGTTCGCGCTAACGGCCGGCGCCCAGGACGTACGTCCAAATGAAGTGCCGGCGATCAGCCTCGGCAATCAGTTCAGGAAGCAGGTGAGTCAGTGACCGCAGAGTTTTCAGCCAGTCCGCAGGAGCCGGTCTCTCGGGGCAAACGCATGCTGATGCTTGGCGCTGCGGGATTGGCCGCGTGCGCGGCGGGTGCTATCGGAGGCCACTGGTGGTTGACGCGCGGCGTGGTTGCCGGCGAAGAGGCGAAGCTGCTGAACGCCAGTTTTGAAGGGCTGGATGGCAAATCGGTGCCGCTGTCGACGTGGAGCGGCAAGACAGTAGTCATCAATTTCTGGGCGACCTGGTGCGGACCATGCCGCGAGGAAATGCCGGATTTCGTGAAGGCGCAAACCGAATTTGCTGCGAAAGGCCTGCAATTTGTCGGCATCGCCGTTGATCGTCGGGCGCCGGTGGAAAAGTTTGCCAGGGAATTGGCGATCAACTATCCTATTTTGTTCGCCGAGGTGAGCTGGCTCGATGAGCTGAAGACGATGGGCAATCCGCAGAGCGTTTTGCCGTTTTCGCTGGTCATCTCACCAAAGAACGAAGTCATGCTTCGTCGCGTAGGAAAGCTTAAATACAGCGAAATAGCGGCCATGTTCGCTTAATTAGCGCGGCTACCCTTGGAGTTATTTGCACCTGAAAATCTGTAGCAGCTTTTTATTGAAACGTCCATTTAATAGGGCTTGCAGCGAATTATCATCAAAAGTCGACTTTATATAATTTGTCGCTCTATGCCCCATGAAATGGGCGTTTGAGCAATAAGTTGTTTCTGTTCGCGATCTGGTTTCTGCATGCGGGGTCAGCAGAAAAGTGCCTGAGAGATGCAGGATATTTCCTGTCGCCATCTGGCAACAAATAGAAATTTCAGGCAAACTTGCGTCTATCTCAACTTAACTTGCGCTGATCGTCCCGACCAACGCAGGTAACACTTGATGGCGCAGGACAAGAAATCGGACAAAAAAGCGGCGAAGCGAAGCAATCAGCCGCGCATTTTGTTGTTGCACGGCCCGAACCTGAATCTGCTCGGTACGCGCGAACCCGAAAAATACGGCTCTACGACGCTGGCACAGCTCGAAGCCGGACTCGTTAAACGCGCTGCCGCTGCCGGATTTGCGCTGGATTGCCTGCAAAGCAATCACGAAGGCGTGCTCGTTGACCGCATTCACGCGACGCGAACCGACGGCACCGTCGCCTGCATCATCAACGCCGGCGCCCTGACCCATACCAGCGTCGCGCTGCCTGATGCTTTCGCCGGCGTCAGGCTGCCATTCATGGAAGTGCACATCAGCAACGTGCACGCCCGTGAAGAATTTCGTCATCACTCGTTCCTGAGCGCCACTGCGCGCGGCATCATCGTCGGTCTAGGCGTGCGCGGATACGATCTCGCGCTCGATTTCCTGACGACCGAATACGCAGCCAAATAACAATCCGGCTGTCATCCCAATCTTCCATCCGAGGAGACCTGTCGCATGGATTTGCGCAAACTGAAGACATTGATCGAACTCGTTCAGGAGTCCGGCATCGCCGAACTCGAGGTGACCGAGGGCGAAGAGAAGGTTCGCATTACACGGACGGTGGCCAACACCATGCAGCCGGTCATGCAGTACGCGGCGCCGATGATGGCGGCGATGCCGGCAGCGGCTCCTGCCGCCGCCGTACCGGTCGCTGCGGCTCCGGTTGCCGCTCCGGCCGCTGCGCCGGCCGAGCCGGAGGGCCATGCCGTCAAATCGCCGATGGTCGGCACGTTCTACCGCTCGTCGGCGCCGGGCGCCAAGCCGTTTGTGGACGTTGGATCGACCGTGAATGTTGGCGACACGCTGTGCATCATCGAGGCGATGAAACTCATGAACGAGATCGAATCGGACAAGGCCGGTGTGATCAAGGCGATCCTGGTGGAATCGGGCCAGGCCGTCGAATACGGCCAGCCGATGTTCGTCATTGAATAACTGACGA
>CAYMSY010000219.1:0-5502 GCA_964393195.1 uncultured Alcaligenaceae bacterium
GGCCAGCCACGTTCACCCTATTTCTTGACGGCGTTCGGGAAAAACAGCTGCTCGCCGCCGATCTTGTAAGCCGCAATCGTGCCCTGCCCTTCGGCGCTGACCAGCCAGTCGATGAATTTTTGCCCGGCGGTGGCTTTGACGTGCGGATGCTTTTTCGGGTTCACGAGAATCACGCCATACTGGTTGAACAGCTTGCTGTCGCCTTCGACGATGATCTTGAGATTCTGGCGGTTCTTGAATGAGAGCCAGGTGCCGCGATCCGCGAGGATGTAGCCATTCATCGCCGCCGCAGTATTAAGCGCGGGTCCCATGCCGGAGCCTGTATCGCGGTACCAGCCCTGCTTCTCCGTAGCCGGATCGAGCCCGGCCTGCTTCCAGTAACGCAGTTCGGCAGCGTGTGTTCCGCTCTTGTCGCCACGCGAAACGAACGGGGCCTTCGCGGCATAGAGCGCCTTCAATCCCGCGACGATGTCCTTGCCCGCAGCCTTTGCCGGATCGTCAGCAGGACCGACCAGCACAAAGTCGTTGTACATCACGGCAATACGCTCAACGCCGGCGCCCTCCGCAATGAATTTCTCCTCGGCCGCCTGATCGTGCACGAACACCACATCCGCGTCGCCACGACGACCGACATCGAGCGCCTGTCCGGTGCCAAGCGCGACGACTTTTACGGAAATGCCCGTCGACTTGAGAAATTGCGGCAACAAAAAACCAAACAGCCCGGACTGCTCGGTGGAAGTCGTCGACGACACCGTAATTGAAGTCTCCTGCGATTGCGCCTGTGCGGCGGCAACCGGCAGCAGTATGCCAAGCGCGGTCGCGATGACAGCCCCTGCGAGGGACTGGAAAAGACGTTGGCCCGAACTCATAGGGATTCTCCTTCAAGGTAGCGCCGCGCGGCGGCAGATTGCGTAGACGAAAAAAATTCGGCGGCGGGGCAGTCTTCGACCACCCGTCCGCCTTCCAGAAAAACAATCCGGCTGGCCAGGCGTTTCGCCTGGGCAACGTTATGCGTCGTCAGGATCAACGTGGTGCCAGTTGCCTGTACCGCCTCAATCAGGCGCTCGACTTCGCGTGTCGCTGCAGGTGCAAGATTGGCGGTAGGCTCATCCGCGAGCAGCAGTTTCGGTGCGCAGGCCCATGCCCGTGCCAGCGCAAGTCGCTGCTGTTCACCGCCCGACAACAGCCGGGCGTTTCGGCTTGCGATTGCGTCAAGTCCGCAGGCTTCAAGGGCCGCCTGCGCGCGATCGCTGCGCGCAGGTTCCGCCACACCGTGCACGGCCAGCACAAATCTGACGTTGTCAAGAACACTGCGCTGCAGCAGCGGGGGCCGCTGAAAGATCAGCGCCTGATTGCGCGTCGGAACGGTTCGCACCACGCCTTCGGTGGGCGCGACAATCGCATTGCACAGCTTGAGCAGCGTGGACTTGCCCGCGCCGTTGGCGCCAAGTACAACGACGCTTTCACCAGCACGCACATCAAGCGAGATGTCCGACAGCAGCGCCTTGCCATCAACCGCCACCGACGCGCGTCGCAGCGACAGGAGCGGTTCGCCGAACGGCACGACATCACCCACGACCTTGCTCCATCCATGATTTGAGCCACTGCGCGAGTCCGTTGACCACGAGCACCAAAGTCACGAGCAAGGCACCGAGCGCAAGCGCAAGGGGCAGGTCGCCTTTCGATGTTTCCAGCGCTATCGTCGTCGTCATCACGCGAGTCGACCCCGCGATGTTGCCGCCGACGATCATCACCGCACCGACCTCCGCGATGGCGCGTCCGAATCCTGCCAGCAGCACCACTGCGAGCGAAAAACGCGCCTCGAACAGCAGCGTCGCGACACGCTGCCATGCGGTCAAACCCAGCGAAGTGAACCAGTCACGCAAGCCGACATGTGCGTCTTCAACAGTCTGTCGCGCCAGCGCCGCAATGATCGGTGCAATCAGGATGGTCTGCGCCATCACCATCCCTGCTGGAGTGAACAGCCATCCGAGCGGACCGAGCGGGCCACTGCGCGATAACAGCAAATACACCACCAACCCGACGACGACCGGAGGCAAGCCCATCGACGCGTTGAGCACGACAACAATGGGCAAGCGCAACCGGCTCCGGCTTAGTGCAACCCACGCACCGAGCGGCAAGCCGATGAACGCGGCAATCAGCGTTGCAGTCGCGCTGACGCGCAGCGACAGCAGCGTGATCTCGCTCAGCGTGGAATCTGCCGTCAGCAGCAGTCGGCCTGCCACTGCGACCGAGTCGGTAAAGAAACTCACTTCGGCGCTTGCGCTGCCGACTTGATGGTCATCGGCATCAACAGCGCTGCGACCCTTGGCGCGTCAATTCGCGTGAGACGAAGCTCGTAGCGCTCACCGGCTGTGACCTCAAAACCGAGGTTCTTGCCAACACCCGCACAACCCAGCCAGCGCTCGGAACGAACCGAATCCAGCGCCTTGCGGTCACTCAGGCGGACCACATCAACCCAGGCACGGCGGTCGAGAAACACCTCGAGGTGGCCGCTGCGCGAGGCAGTGAACGCCGTCACACCGCCCCAGGTACCGCTGGATTTGGCGTCTGTCGCCGAAACGAAAGTCAGGTCGCCGGCCGGGTGCAGGCCGAGCGAAAAGCGCCTGCCCGGCGTAACCTCAGGCGACTTGTCTCTGCCAACCGAGGTTGTCAGCTCAGAGGCGGGCGCCATCCATGCTTTGTGCGCCTCCTGCAACAAGGGTTCGACCGTCCCGCAATTTGCAACGGGTGGTGTGAAACCATAACTGGCCATCACCGTCTGAGCGCGCTGCGACAGGATGTAGCGCACGAAGTCACGCGCGGCTTCCGGCGCGCTGGTGGCGAGCCCGATCGCATAGGACGTCGCGACGTCGTAGGCTGCTGGCACCCTGACACTGCTGATTGCCGGGTTTTCCTTGCGCGCAGAGGCGGCGTTGGTGCAATACGTGACGAAGACATCGGCCCGCTTCTCGGTCAACAACCGTACATACGGACCGGTTGTATCGGCCGCATTGACCTGGGCACCCGCCAACTTCTGTGCCTTGCGATCAAGCGTCTCATACGCGCCGGGTCTGGCAGCGCCGATCTTTCTGAACATGTCCCATGTGTAGTCTCCGGCGGGATCGGCGCCGGGCGTAGAAGTACCAAGCACCACGTCGGGTGACAGTAACGTATCGATCAGTCGTTCTTCGGCAAGTGCAAAACCCGGTCGCGCGATCACGCACAACGAATTGCTCGCAAACACGTTGGATGAGCGCAGTTTTCCCGCCTGCATCAATCGGTCGGTGTGTTCGGGCGAGGCCGAGGCAAATACCTGCGCTGGTTCACCTGCTTCGATGCGTTCACGCAATTTGCCGGACGGACCGAACAGAAACTCGGCGGTCGGCGCAGTCGGCGCTGACGCCGATGAACGTCGCTCCGCTGCGTAGCTTTGTTCCAGCGCCTTCATGACCTCCCGCAGGCTCCCGGCCGCGTAGACGCTGAATGTTTGGCCCGCCGCCGGTAGCGCGGTGAGACTCAGCATCATCATGGCGACCAGTAGGCCGGAAATTCGATACGCATGGCGGGAGAAACTCATACTGCAGACCATCAATTCGGCATTTGCCTGTGTACAAATTTTGACTGCTTCCGTGTTCTCCTATTTAATATGCAATTACTTTCTTATTCGACTGGATGGTTGCTGAAAAATGTCGCGGCAGATTCCACTCCGACTTGACTTTACGGTCCGTGTCGACGCCGTGTTCGGCGACGCGCACATCGACATCGGTGAGCTGAAACAGTGCCTACGCGTAATTGCTGACACCCAGTCCATCACCCATGCGGCCAATGCCCTGGGCGTGACCTACCGAACCCTGTGGGGACGGCTGCAAACCTATGATGAGGCATTCCAGTCGCGGCTGGTCGGCAAGTCTCGTGGTCGCGGCACCAACCTGACTGGCAAGGGACGCGCACTGCTCGCGGCACTGGATCGCCATGCCGATCTGTTCGCCCCTCCCGCAGCGGAGCATGTTGCCGCGCTCACACGGGAGCTGACAAGCGCGATGGGCGAGGAACCGATGCTGCGTCTGCTCGCGAGTCATGACTACGCCATCGCGCATGCATTGGCACGCGCTGAGACCTCGTCAGGTGAAGGCGAACCGCCCGCATTGGCTGACCTGATTCATGCAGCGAGTGCCGGAAGTGATGACTGCATTCGCGCCCTGCTGCGCGGGGACGCCGACCTCGCCGGCTATCACCACCCGACCGATGGGGCAAAGATCCCGGCCACCGCACAGTCTGCACGCATCGAGCATGACGACAATTTCTGGAGCGTCGCACTGATGACCCGCCAGCAGGGGTTGATTGTTGCTCGCGAACACAAGGCACGCATCAAGTCCCTGTCCGGTCTCGTACAGCCAGGCGTGCGTTTCGTGAACCGTCAACGCGGCTCCGGCACCCGGACGCTGTTCGACGCACTGCTGGCGGATGCCCGCCTGAATCCGGCGCAGATCAAGGGATACGAACACGAGGAATTTACGCATCAGGCAGTCGCTGCAACCATTGCCGCCGGCGCAGCCGATGCCGGACTGGGACTGCGCACGGCGGCGACACAGTTCAAGCTGCATTTCATTCCGGTCGCAATGGAAACCTATTGTCTTGCAGGTCGTCGTGAAACGGCTAAACATCCGGCCGTGGTGCGGCTGATTGCCTCAGTGCGCGCAGCGGCAGGTACGCTCCCCGGCTATCAGGCCGTCGTGTGAACGCGGGCGCTTGACGGCCAGGTATTGCGCGTGGTCGTACCACGCGCAGAGGACGCCGGTTTGCGGCCGAACGGCCAGCGCCATTTGCTGGCAAATCCTTCGGCAACCAGCGCGGCGCCGTAAAGTACCAACGCCCAGATGACGAAGGTCGTGACCATGAGCACTGGAAACGCGATGAACGCACCATACAGCGATTTAAGCTGTTGCAACTGCGCGAAATAGTGCGCGATCAGGTAGCGCGCCACTTCGATCAGGAGGGTGACAACCGCCGCCGCCGCGAGCGGTGATTTCCAGAGGTTGATGCGCGCCGGAACCCAGCGATAGATCAGCGTCAGCGCCGCAATCAGCGGGACGCCGATTTCAATCGGGTCGAAGACAGTCTGTATGGGCTGGCTTAGGCCCGGTATTAGCGCAATGAGAAATTTTTCGATGAAACGTACCAGCCAGAATAGCGCCCCCACCACGGTCGGAACCACCAGCAGAATAACCAGCACCCCGCGCGCAATGCCCCACACGTTGCGCCGCGCCGAGCCCCAGATGCGATCCATCGCCGCAGTCAGTGCCAGCGCCTTGAGCACGAGGTCTGCGGCGATGATGGCGACGCCGGCCTGTCCAAGGCCACGTGCGTTCGCGCGCAACTTGTCGACGACCGCGACCACCTGTTTGGCGGCATCGGGAAACAAATTGGTGAACAGAAAATCGCGGAACGCCGCATCCGCGGTACGAATGATCATGCTCTGCTGCGACAGCCAGAACAGCA
>CAYMSY010000220.1:0-3926 GCA_964393195.1 uncultured Alcaligenaceae bacterium
GCATGCAGTACGAGGAACATGATCTGCGCGTCGCTCGCCTCATCTTTCTTCGGATTGATTGTTTGCAGGCTCTCCATCGCTTTGAGGCCGAACGGCGGGGCTGCGGTGTGCAGTACCAGAAAGTTCGCGGAAAAATTCATCACCATGTGGCCGGTCGCGGGATGATCCTTCGGTACCTGCGGAAAGATGCGCGAGAAGAATGGTGCGATGAGTTTAGATACAAAGGCAATCGCACCGGCGCGTTCACCAATATTCAGAATGCCCAGCCAAAGGGTCATGACGCCGGCCAGTGGCAGCGCGATATCCATCACGCCGACCTTCGCGGAATCAAACGTTCCGTCAATGATGCGTTTGAAGACAGTCACGTCACCAAACACGAGCCACTGCACCAGCGCAGCAACAAAGCCGACCAGAAAAAAGCCGGTCCAGATATAGGTAAGAGTCATGGCTGCGTCGTTTTTTCTTCAGGCTGTAGACGTTGAGTGTCGCCCGGATGAGCGTCAGGTTCGCTGCATTGTGTCAAAAACATGATGGTCACGCCGCTACGCTCAATCGAACGAGTCGTGGCGCACGCGAGCGTCGGGTGCAGTGATAAAAGTGAGAACATGAGTCGGCTTCAGGGTATGGTGCTTTCACCATCAGGATTTGTTCGCGGCAGCGTCGAAGTGCTCGACGGGCGGATTGCTGCAATCGATGGTGCCGCCGCGCCGGAGGCGGCTGCGCGCGATAGCAATCTCGCCATCATTGTTCCCGGATTCATAGATCTGCATGTGCATGGCGGGGGCGGGCGCGATGTGATGGACGGCGCTGACGCCGCGCATGAGATAGCCCGCGTGCATGCGCGCTCGGGCACGACCGCGCTGCTCGCCACGACCATGACAGCACCTGCAGAGGATCTGCAGCATGCCTTTGCCGGGCTCGCGAACGTCAACGCGCGCCCACCCGGCGATGGCGCGCGGATTCTCGGCGTGCATCTCGAAGGTCCATTCATCAGTGCAAGCCGCCTCGGTGCGCAGCCGGATTTCACGCGTTCCTTTCGCGCGGAAGAACTGACTGAGCTCAACGCCATCGTGCCGATTCGGCTGGTCACGCTGGCGCCAGAAGTACCGGGCAATATTGAAGCCATCGCAGCGCTGGTGGCCGCCGGCATCATCGTGCAGCTTGGACACTCGGCGGCGACTTATGAGCAGGGGTGCGCAGCGCTGAAGGCCGGCGCACGCGGATTCACGCATCTTTTCAACGCGATGAGCGCGATGCATCATCGGACTCCCGGGCTCGTCGGCGCTGCGCTGGCGCACGCAACGCATGCAGAGATCATTCCTGACTTGCTGCACGTGCATCCGGGCGCAATACGTGCTGCCATGCGCTCGATTGCGAAGCTTTATTGCGTTACTGATTCCACCTCAGCGGCGGGTATGCCCGATGGCGAATATCGGCTCGGCCGACAAATCGTCAACAAGTGCATGGGCGGCGTACGTCTGGCCGACGGTACGATTGCAGGCTCGACGCTGACCATGGATCAGGCGTTTCGCAATCTGGTCGACGTGATCGGCCTTGGTTTGAGCGAAGCGTCCGCACGTACATCGGGGTTCGCGGCTGAATATCTGGGGGAGCACGATCGCGGGCGGCTTGAAGTGGGGAGGTTCGCCGACATCGTCGTGTTTGACCGGGACCTTCGCGTAACCGGTGTTTTCGTTGAAGGACGCGAAGTTGCACATGCGAGCTGAGTCTCTCATGCTGACCGAAACGCGCGAGACACCCGACGTGGTGCGGGGACTGCTGGACGAAAGCGGGGCCGCCATTGATGCACTTGCAGATCTATGGAGAAACGCATCGATCCGCACGGTCGCAACGGTAGCGCGCGGCAGCTCGGATCATGCCGCGAACTTTGTGGGCTACCTGTTGATGGCGCAACTGGGTGTCGTTGCGACCTCGTTGCCACCGTCGGTGATCACTTTGCATCAGGCGCCAATCAATACGCAGTTTCTCGCTGCATTGTCGTTTTCGCAATCGGGTCGAAGTCCGGACCTGATTGATGCGATGACAGCGTTGCGTGCCCGAGGCGCCTCAACCGCTGCCTTGGTCAATGACATGGAATCACCGCTGGCGCACGCGGTGCAAAGCGCCATTGACCTGCGCGCAGGTGAAGAGCGCAGTGTCGCAGCGACCAAGAGCTTCATCGCACAACTGACAGCCGGCGTGCGGCTACTTGCCGCCTGGTCACGTGATGCGGGGTTGCGAAATGCGGTCGATCACCTGCCTGCATCGCTTGATCTGGCGCTGCTGGCCGATTGGTCCGTCGGCGTAGATTTTTTCCGGAATGTGGATCGTCTGCTCGTCGTGAGTCGGGGCGCCGGACTGTTTATCGCCCATGAGATGGCGCTCAAGCTCAAGGAGGTCTGCGGCATTCAGGCTGAGGCGTTTTCCAGTGCGGAAGTGAAGCACGGCCCGATGGCGCTTATCGATGCTGGCTATCCGGTACTGGTCATGGCGCCGCGCGGGCCAGCGCAGGCCGGGTTGATGGCGGTTGCCGACGAATTGCGAACTCGCGGTGGGCGGATTCTGCTTGCCGCGCCACGTGACGTTCCGGGCGCTCAGCTACCGATCGCTGATACTGCGCATGAATTCCTTGACGGTATTGCGGCGATACAGAGTTTTTATCCAATGGTTGAAAAGCTCGCCCGCACACGTGGGCTCGATCCCGACAGGCCACGGCATTTAAGCAAGGTGACACAAACGCAATGAAGCGAACCGCGCTGACGACCGAAAGACCGAGCCTTGAACACACACGGCTCGACGAATACGATGTCGAGCAACTGGTTGCGGTTCTGATCGATGATCAGGCGAGAGCGGCCGAGGCGGTAAGACGTGCTCGCCGCGACCTTGCCCGTGCAGTCGAGGCGGCGGTACCTCGTATCGAGGCCGGCGGCCGACTCATCTACGCTGGCGCCGGTACCTCGGGGCGTTTGGGCTTGCTGGACAGTGTTGAGCTTTATCCGACGTTCGCGTGGCCACCGGAGCGTTCACTGGCACTGCTCGCGGGAGGCGACGGGGCAATCTTCCGTGCGGTGGAGGGGGCCGAGGACAACGCAACCCAGGGGGGGGCTGACATCCTGAAACTGCTGGTGAATCGAAATGACGTCGCGATTCTGGTGGCCGCATCAGGCACGACGCCCTATGTACTCGGTGCAATGGCCGCAGCCCGCGCGGCCAACGCACTGACGATCGGTATTGCCAACAACCCGGACACGCCGGTCGTCAAACTGGCGGAGATCGGCATCGCGCTCGATACCGGTTCCGAACTGGTGTCCGGCAGCACCCGGCTCAAGGCGGGTACCTCCCAGAAAATTGCCCTGAATACGATCTCGACCGCCATCATGGTCCGGCTGCACAAGGTGTATGGCAACCTGATGGTTGACTTGGTGCCGACCAATGCCAAGCTGCTCGCGCGCGCCATTCGTCTCACGTCGCTTGCCACCGGTGCCGACGATGCGGCGTCCGAAGCTGCGCTGAAGGCCTGTCGCTATCGCGTTAAGGTCGCGATCGTGATGATCCTGAGAAAACTTGACGCGATGACTGCTCAGGCGCGTCTTGACGAGGTGCGCGGCGACGTGCGTGCCGCGCTCAGGCATTAGGTGACGGCGCCGATGGCATCGGGCATAGAGCGGGACCGATTGCTGTCGCTTGACGTCTTTCGCGGATTGACGATTGCAAGCATGGTGCTGGTCAACAATCCCGGTGACTGGGCAAACATCTACGCGCCTTTGCGCCATGCAACGTGGAATGGGTGGACGTTCACGGACTGGATATTCCCGTTCTTCCTGTTCATTTCCGGTGTTTCGATGTCGTTGTCGGTCCAGCGTGCACAGGATGTGGGCGCATCGACATCGTGGCTGTTCTGGCGATTGCAACGTCGCGCGATGACT
>CAYMSY010000220.1:4026-5493 GCA_964393195.1 uncultured Alcaligenaceae bacterium
TGTGGGCGCATCGACATCGTGGCTGTTCTGGCGATTGCAACGTCGCGCGATGACTATCATTTTGCTGGGATTGGCGCTCAATTTTGTGCCGTCGTTTGACTGGGCAACCTTGCGCTGGCCCGGTGTGCTCCAGCGCATTGGCCTGTGTGCCGCGCTGGCGACGCCGGCAGTATTGTTCATCGGCTGGCGTGGGCAAGTCTTGCTGATCGTGGCGCTACTTGCAACGTACAGCGCTGTGATGCTTGGTGTACCGGTGACGGACGTCAATGGGCAGACGGTAACGGGCGCACTTGAGCCAGGACGTGATGTGGGTGCCTATTTGGATCGCCTGTTGATGAGTGGTCATTTGTGGACACAGTCGAGAATATGGGATCCGGAGGGGTTGCTGGGCACAATCCCGGCGCTTGCCAGTGTCCTGTTCGGTACGCTGACTGGCCGATGGATCATGCTGAAAATTGTCGCCGCCGAGAAGACTGTCTGGATGATGCTTGCCGGTCTGCTTGCGCTCTGGCTTGGCGTCGTGCTCGATACAGCGCTTATGCCGATCAACAAATCACTGTGGACACCATCCTATTGCGTATTCATGACGGGATGGGCTTTGCTGATCTTTTCGGTTTGCTACTGGTTGCTGGATGCCTGTGGCGATGAACGAATCCGCAGGGTCAGCGCCAAACTCTCCCGACCGATGCTTATTTATGGTGTGAACGCCCTGTTCATCTTTGCGTTTTCCGGGCTCGTGGCGAGGTTGCTTGGATACATCAGATTTGAATCAGCATCAGGTAGTCCCGTTTCGGCCAGGCAGTGGCTGTCGCAGCATCTGGCACAACTGCCGCTTGCGCCGGTTGATGCGTCGCTGCTCCATGCGATTCTGTTCAACCTTGCGATGTTCGCAGTGGCATGGTTGCTATGGCGTCGCAAGATTTTCATCAAGGTGTAGCGAGTGGGGACAGGTTGGCGTCTCCTGCTGCTGGCGACGACGGTTGCGATGGTGTCCTGCACGTCGTTGCCACCTGTTGTTCAACAGGCCTTTGAGCACGTGCCACCTGCGCCGCGCGAGTTTCGCGGAATGTGGGTGGCGACCGTCGCCAATATTGATTGGCCCAGCCGTCGCGATCTGTCTGTTGCGCAACAGATCGATGAAATAGCACGCATTGTCCAGACCGCAAAACGACTCAACTTCAACGCGCTGATCCTTCAGGTACGGCCCGCCGCCGATGCAATTTACCACTCGCCGCTGGAGCCGTGGAGCGAGTACGTGACGGGGACGCAGGGGCGCGCGCCGGAGCCGTTCTACGACCCGCTGTCGACGTGGATCACGATGGCCCATGACAACGGGCTTGAGCTTCATGCCTGGTTCAATCCCTATCGCGCCCGGCATACGTCCGCTTTGTCGACGCCATCGACGACTCACGTCAGCAAGACGCGCCCGCATGTGGTCAAGGATTATGGCGGTCAGCAATCGATGGA
>CAYMSY010000221.1:0-5460 GCA_964393195.1 uncultured Alcaligenaceae bacterium
ACGCAACATCTGAAAGCCGGTCCTCGTGACCGGCTTTTTTTCGCCCGCGATTTGCTGAAAATGGGGCAGTCTGGCCGCCTCTCAGGCCTTATGAGCTTCGAGCCAGTGGCAAATGTGATGCAGCGATTCAATGGTTTCGACGCCGTGCGGGAGATCGTCGGCGTGAATCTGTGCGATATCGGGCACCCAGTGCGTGCGTGCGCCCGACGCGGCCGCTGCGGTCAACCCCGGCAGCGAATCCTCAAATGCCCAGCAGGTAGCCGGATCAGCGCCCAACTGGCGGGCGGCATGAAGATAGAGATCGGGGGCCGGTTTACCGTGGAGTACGGCATCACGCCCGACCACAACCGCGAAATGCGTGAGCAAACCGGCTTTTTCGAGCTTGTGACGCGCCAAATGGGTGCTGGTGGAGGTGGCAACCGCACACGGCAGTCCGGCCGCGCCTAACGCCGCCAGAGCCTCGGCAACGCCGGACTTGACCGGAACGCCCTGGTCAATACGCCGGTGGTACTGCGACTCCCATTCCAGCTGAAACCGCTCAAACGGGAAATGCACGCCGAGTTCCGCCGCCAGCATCCGCTCCAGCGCATCCCGTCCGAGGCCGATCATGCGCAGCGCCACCGGCTCCGGAATCGGCAATTCCAGCAGTTGCGAGGTCGCGCGCGTGGCTTCCTGCGCCAGCCGTTCGCTGTCGATCAACAGGCCGTCCATGTCGAACAGGACAGCCGTGGGCAAGGCTCGGATCATGAAATTTATGTATAGCTTTTTGGTGAAACGCCCATTGCGAAGGGCATACGGGCGAATTTCATAAGAAGTCGACTTTTAGCCTAATTGCGCAGCTAGTCCTTATTGAACGTCATTTCAACAAAAAGTTGTCCGTACAAAATCATTGCGCAGGCTGGCCACGCAACGCTGCAACTCAGGCGATCGTCACCCATTCCAGTCCCTCGTCCTGCGACGCAACCAGCACCTCCTCATCTGCCGCGCCGAGCGCTTGCGCAAAGGCCGCGCGCGCCAGATCGGCACGGTTGTTCTGGCGGCTCAGGTGCGCTGCGACCACGCGCTGCAGCTTCGGATTGGCGAGCCTTGACAGCAAATCCGCCGAAGCCCGGTTGGAAAGATGACCAAAGCGTCCGGCAATCCGCTTCTTGAGGCTCAGGGGATAAGCTGAGTGGGCGAGCAAATCCTCGCAGTGATTGGCTTCGAGAAACAGGGCATCGCATTCGGCCAGCGATTGTTCGATAAACAGCGTCGTTTCGCCGACATCGGTCAGCACGCCGAGCTTTCTGACTCCGTCGGTCAACGCCATCTGTGCCGGCTCACGCGCATCATGCGGCACCGGAAACGGCTGCACCTCAATGTCGCTGACGACAAAGGCATCGTGCGAGTCGAAGCCGCGCAGCGTGCATCCGTCCCAGCGCGACTCGGTCGCCGCCAGGGTGCCGAAGGTGAGCCAGACCGGAATGCCGAAACGGCGGGCGAAACGCGGTGCGCCACCAACATGGTCGCCGTGTTCGTGCGTAATGACGATGGCGCTGATGGACTCAGGGTTCAGTCCGAGACGCTGACAACGCCTGATCGTCTCCGCGATGCCAAAACCACAGTCCACCATGACGGTGGTGGCGCCCGCCTGAACGACGAGCGCGTTGCCTTCACTGCCGCTTCCAAGACTTGCGAAGCGCACCCGGAAAGGCTACCGGAGCTGCTCGTGCAGCAGCGTGACGATACGGGTGCCGATGGGCGTGGCATCGGGTACGTTTGCCTTGTCGAGCACGCGCACCTCGGTCTTGCCGCCGACTTCCTTGACCGCAATGCGGTACTGCTCGACCGATTCCTTGGTATCCGACTGCCAGAACTTGAGTTTGTCGAGGATGCCCGGCTCGTTCTTGGCAAGCGTTTCCGGATCGGCGTAACGCACAAAATAGGTTCCGGCCGTGCGATCTCGGTCAACGACCGTAAAGCCGACGCGATCCAGCGCCAGACCCACGCGACGCCATGCACGGTCGAACGTGTCATTCATCGTCAGCGAGCTGATATTGCCGTTCTTCACGATCTGGGCCTGATCCACGCGGGCAGCAACGGCCGCCGGTGCTACTGCCGACTGCGCGACCTGCGCCGCAACTTCTTTCGGAGCGCCCAGGAACTGCATCATGCGGTTGAGGATTTCGGCCTCGTACTCGGGCTCCGGCTTGCGGGGCTCCCAGCGGAACGTCGGCGTCGCACTGGCAGGACCACCGCCGATGGCTTTCTCTTCAAGGCCGCGATGGCTCAGATAAATTTCGGTGGTGCCGTTGGCGCCACGCTCAACGCGGGTACGGTACTTGTCGCGGGTACCGCTGGAATACACGCTGTCGAACACCTTGCCGATGGTGCGGCGAATGAAATCTTCCTGAATCCGTGCGCGGTTTTCCGCCCAGTCGGTTTCCATCAAACCAATCCGTGCATCGTCGAGCACGAGGTTCATGTTCATGCTTGCCCAGAATTCGCGGATCCGGGGGAAATTCACTTCCGGCGTGCCGGGCATGACAAGCCAGCGCTCGGTACCGGCCCGCTCGATGCGCATGCCCGACACGGCTGGCAACACACCACCCGCGCCCGAGAGAATCGCCGCGCGGTTCTGCGCATTGACACCGGACAGGGTCGCCGTACCCGCCTTGTAGCGTTCGTCATACTTCGGCGGCGTCAGATCGGGCGGCACCTCAAGCGCAGCCCCCGACTGAGCGTTCTTGTATTCAAGACGCTTGGACTCGAACGGGCTCAATTCGCTGAGTGTGCTGCAGCCAGCAAGCGAAACGGCGGCCGCGACAAGCGCACTGCGCGCAAACATTGAAACTGGTTTCATTCCTGGGTCCTGGTCCTCGAAAATTCTATTAAAGCAATGACGCATGGCGCATCGCCGCGTCGAGCACGGGCTCGAATTTCGGCGTGAGCGGTGTCATTGGCAAGCGCGTCGTCGCGCCGCAACGCCCCATGCGTGCAAGCACCCATTTGGCGGGAATCGGGTTCGCCTCGACAAAGAGGTCAAAGTGCAACGGCATCAGACTGTCGTTGACGGCACGCGCCGCTACGAAATCGCCAGCGAGCGCCGCACGGCACATGTCGGCCATCGCCTTCGGCGCGACATTGGCCGTCACCGAAATTACACCGTCACTGCCCATCGCCATCAACGCCAATGCTGAATCATCATTGCCGCTGTAGACAGCGAACCGCTTGCCAACGTTCCGCAGGCGGCGGATCAGATCGCTGCCACGTGCGATGTCGCCGGTCGCGTCCTTGATGCCGACAATGCCGTGCACTTCGGCCAGGCGCAGTGTCGTCGCCGTTGACATATCGGCCACCGTACGGCCCGGTACGTTGTACAGGATCATCGGCAGATCAACCGCTTCAGCGATCGTCTTGAAATGCTGGTACAGGCCTTCCTGGGTCGGCTTGTTGTAGTACGGCACCACGGAAAGCGACGCGTCAGCACCCGCAGATTTCGCGAACCGCGTGAGTTCAATCGCCTCTTTGGTCGAGTTGGCGCCGGTTCCGGCCACCACCTTGATACGACCGGCTGCGTGATCGACCGTCGTCTTGATCAGCATGCAATGCTCATCCACCGTCACTGTCGGCGACTCACCAGTGGTGCCAACGATCACGATAGCGGCGGTGCCGGATTCGACATGCCAGTCGATCAGTTTCTTCAACGACACCAGATCAAGTTCGCCATCGGCGTGCATCGGGGTCACAATAGCGACCAAACTGCCTTGAATCGGGGTCGAAGTAGCAATCGGCATGGGTGTTGTAGGAATCGAAAGCGAACCATGAATGTTAGCGCAGCGGGACCATTCCAGATGTTCACCGGGCGTGGTGTGCGCTAAAATGGGTTATATGACAGGATCATTGCCCAACCGTCGTCCGTCAGGCGTTCGTAACTTTGCGCAAACCGCCATGCTGACGCGTCAGCGTGCTGCACTTGTCGCGATGGGCATTTTGCTGCTGGCGCCGGTTGCCATGGCAGCGCCCACCGCAGAACCCACCGCCGACAAGACCGCACCAGCGATGGCTCGCGCCGAGAAAACGCTCCGTGACATCGGCGGTAAAGCAAAAGACACCGCCTCCGAAATCACCAGTTATGCGCTGTCGCTCATTGGCGTGGATTACAAATTCGGCGGTAATACACCGGATCAGGGACTCGATTGCAGCGGTTTGATCCGCTACGTGTTCCAGCAGGCAACCGGCCTCTCGCTGCCGCGCACGGCGCGCGAACAAGCTCGCGTCGGTCAGTCAGTGTCAATAGACAAGCTGCAACCCGGCGATCTCGTCTTTTTCAACACGCGGCGCTTTCAGTTTTCCCATGTCGGCCTTTACGTCGGCGACAACCGCTTCATTCATGCGCCCAGCCGCGGCGGCTCGGTCGAAGTCGTAAATCTCGACCAGCGCTACTGGCAAAAAGCCTTCAACGGCGCCCGCCGCGTTGTCAGTGGCTTGCCTGACCTCAGCGCCATCATTCCGGCGGCGGAAGCGGCAACGCCGATGACGGCACCTCCCGCTACGCCGGCTCCATCATCAGCACAGCAAACCGCTTCGCCCGGTGCCATCGGCCCGAGCGGCACCCGTACTACAGGCGAGTTCTAACGCCGCCACTCCGGCCCGCCGGTGCAGCTTAAGGTTTGGCAGTTTTCAGCACATCCATCGCGCTCTTGTGGTCCGCGCGTGCGGCCCAGTCATAAGCGGTCTCGCCAAGTTCGTTCCGTTGTGTCGGATCGGCACCGTACTCCAGCAGCATCTTGATCGCTGCCGTCTTGTTTTCGCGGGCAGCCATCATCAGCGCAGTCACCCCGTTCGGCGCAGCGGCCAGCGGGTTCGCGCCCTGATCAAGCAGGTACTTGACGATATTGGCGTGCCCATTCACAGCGGCATAGTGCAACGCTGTCCAGCCGGGATTGTTGATGTCGCCGCCCTTCGTCCGCAGGTAGCGCACAACCTTGTCATGACCGTTCAGCGCCGCCACCATCAGCGCCGTGTCGCCCCATTTGTTGCGCAAATTGACCTTTGCGCCGGCGTCCACCAGCGTCTGGGCAATCTGCAACTGGCCAGTCCGTGACGCCACCAGCAAGGCGTGATCGCCCCTTTCGTCGGTCACGTCCGGTTTGACGCCCCGCAGAAGCAACCCTTGTACTTCGCCAGCACGCTCAATCTCGATCATCTTGAACAATTCGGTCGTCGGCTCCGGTAACGCAGCCGCCGACTGCGCTGCGATAGGCCCGGCCCCGGCAGCGAACAGCGCATAAACAATCAACATCGTAACGGTCGGCGGTCGGGTCATGGTGTTACACGGAAGAGAGAGAAGAAATTGTGACTGGTAGCAACGCCAATGGTTTCCGAATCGGTCTCGCGTACCGTGGCGATCGCTGCCGCCACATGGGGCACGTACGATGGTTCATTGCGCTTGCCGCGAAACGGTACCGGCGCCAGATA
>CAYMSY010000222.1:0-5452 GCA_964393195.1 uncultured Alcaligenaceae bacterium
AAAGATGAATTGCTTTTCAAGCAATCGGTCGATGGGATCTCGGTCGTGAGTCCCATTCAGGCTTATATCGACCTGCAGCAACTACCCGGCCGCGCGAAAGAAGCGGCCCAGCACCTTCGAGAAGAACGATTGGGATATCTCAAATGAAACCCATTTTCCTGCGCGGATATTCAGACGACTATGCCAAGGCTCATCGGTGCGGTACGGCTGCTCGCATTGTCGTTCGAGAAGGGACAAGCACGGCAGTGTCACTTGACTGAGTCCTGCGACTGACCGGTATCGGTTCGCGCAGCGGCCGCGAGCCTTCGATCATGTTCGATATAGCCGCGCATACGAAGCTTGGCTGCGTCGTCCACCGGTGTTATGTCGACGAGCGCCAGCAAGCGCTCGGCATCGACGACGCCAGCCGCCATCACCTCACGATTGAATTCAATATCCTTCTCGCGGTGCGCCACATATTTTGAGATCAATAGATCGTGAGGATCCAGGCAAAGTCCCGCGACGCCGTTGGTCTGCGTGACGGGCAAATTGACCAGCCGGCCCTGCCAGCCTTTGGGTAACACCGCCGTCGTGGAATCGACCGGATCGGCATAGTAGCCGTAGGTCTCATGGAATCGCGATTCCTGGCCAATGGCGTTCAACTGTTCGGTGCGTTCCGGATGATTCTTGGCAATCAAATCCAACTCGAGTGAGATTGTCGCCCCGACAAATTGATCAGGGTATTTCGCATGGATTGATTGGCTACCGATGATGATGAATTGCCGCTCACCCGTGATGTCGCCAGCCGCGCGCAACACATGCTCGACTTCAGACTTTTTCACGAAGCGATTCCACAATATCTTTCGGTAGCAGGCCCACGTACGGCGTCGACTGGCGAAGCCGGTTACTCCGATCGTCGTGTCCAATCATGGCTTTCACCAGCGCATCGTCAGGACCGTCCAGAATCGCGCTCCACTCGTCATACACCTTGCCCCAGGTCCCCTGCGATTTCCACCGGGCCAGGTTCTCGCGCGATTTACGGCGGATTTCGTCGAGCGTGAAACGCGCCACCAATTCAAGGGAGAGGCGATGCTTGAATTCGTCGAGCGCCACCTGACGGTTCTTCCTGGGTGGGGGAACAATGCCGTGTTCATCGAGCAGCAAATGATCCCCAAGTCCAACCCCCCAACGCAGGATTAAGTCCTTGGGTAGAAGCACACCTTGCGAATTGCCGATGCGCCGAATGGTGAGTTTAGTCGGGGTACGCATGATAGTTATTACCATGTTATAACATACTGCCTCGCCAGTCAACCTGCGAGTCTAAACGCTTGGTGCATGCGCTGGCTTTGTCGGAAATATCACTGTTTTTATCGACAATCGCGCCTTACAACGATACACTAGGCCTTCTAACCACCTTTTGTTGTTTTGACCCCTCATGAAAACCACCGCCGCTGAAATCGTCCGACATGCCGTGGCCAATACGCCCGAAGGCGGGCTGTTGCTCGGTCGAACGCTGATGTCGCAGGCGCGCCCAGCGGCGGTACAGAAGCAGCTGGAGCGGTTGACCCGGACCGGCGCGATTCGCCGTGTCGCGCAGGGCATCTTCATGCGACCCGAACGTAGCCCCTATGTGTTGGGCGAGATTCCGCCGGACGTGAATGAACTCGCGCGGGCGGTGGCATCCCGATCCGGCGCCACCATCCAGGTGCATGGTGCCGAGGCGGCACGTCGCCTGGGACTATCCACACAGGTGCCGATGCGTCCCGTCTTCCTGACCTCCGGCAGCAGCCAGAAACTGAAGGTCGGCAACATGCCGATCGAGTTAAAACACGCCGCCCCCCGTAAGCTCATGCTGGCCGGGCGCCCTGCCGGCATCGCCTGGACGGCACTTTGGTACCTGGGAAAGGAAGAAGTATCCGCGGAGACCTTCACCAAGATCGAGAAAAAGTTGGCGGCGGAAGAGTTTCAAGCCCTGCTCGCCGTGCGTGCACAAATGCCGGCGTGGATGCTGACCGCCCTGCAGCAATTCGAAGAGAAGCAATCGCATGGCCGATGAATTTCTGGAGCTAGGCCCAAAGGCGCGTGCAGCGGTACTGCGACGCGTCGGTCAGGATATCGGCCGCGCGGCGACCGTTTTGGAAAAAGACGTCCTCCTCTGCTGGACGCTGCGGGCACTTTTTACCATGCCCGATGCCCCCAAGATGGCGTTCAAAGGGGGAACCTCTCTCTCAAAAGTCTACAAAGCCATCGAGCGATTCTCCGAGGACGTCGACATTACCATCGACCATCAATGGCTCTCGCCGGAATTTGATCCGTTTGCGGCCGAGCTCTCCAATACCCAGCGACGGGAAGGATGCGAAGCGCTGCGTGACAAAGCTCGCGCGCTGGCGCGAGATCGTATCGTGCCCTACCTTCGAATGCGGCTCGCGCAAGAAGTCGAAGGTGCGTGCTCGATTGAATGGGACGAGGAGGACGAATCACTCAGGATCAATTACCCGTCCGCCTTAGCCGACGTCGACCACAATCGGTATATGGCCAGCAACATCCTGGTGGAATTCGGCGGCCGTAATACCACCCAGCCGATGGAGTCGCATATTGTTCAACCCTATATGGTCGGTCACACGGTGGATTTGTTTTTCCCGTCCGCCACGGTCGCCGTGCTGGCCGGCGAGAGAACATTCTGGGAAAAAGCCACGCTGATCCACGTCGAATGCCATCGATCAGATTTTGCCGCGCGCGTGGACCGGAAATCGCGCCATTGGTATGACCTGGCCAGATTGGCCGACCATGAAATTGGCATCAGGGCCAAGGGTGACACGGCGCTGCTAAGTGACGTGGTGAAGCATAAGAAAGTTTTCTTCGCCAGTGCGCAGGCTAACTACGATCTCTGCACCTCGGGTGCGCTGCGCCTGTTGCCGCAATCCCCAGAGGCGACCCGTGCCTTGGCGGCAGACTATCGCGCCATGATCGACGGGCAGATGTTCGATGGCGAACCCATGGCATTGGATACACTCTTGGCCAGGCTTCAGACGCTGCAGGACGCGGTGAATTCTGCTCACACCACGCCGACATCGCGGAACGAACCGGGAAGCACCATTAATCTCGGGTAGCGCGCATGCGGTCAGGTACCCCGTCCGACTGCCTCCGCATTCCAACTGGACGCAAGGCGCTCGAACAATTCCGATCCGTTGGCGAAATACTGGTGCACTTCAATCTCCGGCTGATAATCCAGCGCCAAAACGGACAGGCAGTCTTGAAAAAGCGCGTAATCGAGGCCTCTAAAATCGGTGAGGTCAAATGGGAAACGGACGCCGTTATATAACCCCAACAGAAAAAAAGCGATACGCCGTGATTGGCCGGTGTCTGATTGAGCGACCACCAACAGCCGTTTCAATGCGTCAACACCTTGCCGCCGAACATGCGGCCGGCCCTCTTGAAGTGTGGCCAACTGGACATGGTGCGCGGTCATCTGCGCGCGAAGATTATCGATCACTACGGGATCGGGTGGGCGAAGGTGCGGTGGATGCGAATTGGTTTTGTCACTCATAGGTCACCTGTTTACATATCGACAGTTTCGATTCCCAAGGCCCAACGTTCAAAGCATCGCCGAATGATCAACCATGCGACCGGCAATGAGAAGTATTGTAGTGCCATCACGCTCATGCGCATACATTGCCCTGCACGCCGACGCTTTGACGCGTTGCGCATTCCACAACAAAACCATTTGAGCGACTAGGGTAGCGCGTTAAAGCGTTAGAGAAAGAGTTAAAGACGCGCGCGCGTGTTACACGCCTGAATAACTGCATTTTGCACCGACAAAACAGGCACATGGAGAAGGCTGGCGTGGGCAAAAACACGAAACGGGCGTGGGCAAAAACACGAGGAAAACGTGGGCGAAAACACGAGTAAATATGGGTAATAACACGACGCTATTCACACATGATCCACAAAAAACAGAAAGTTATCCACCGCCGGCGGGACGTGGGTAAAAACACGATGCCGGTTCGTGCCGCGCGGGTCACCGGGCAATCGTGGTTAGCGAGTGTGGGTAATAACACGATAGACGGGGCGCCATTCGTGACAGTAGCAGCCCCTGGCCTGCCCACGTTTGTCACGAGTACTCTGGACTACCCTCCATGACCAGTACCAACTGAGCGGTACTCGCGTGGGCAAGCGCTTTGGCGTCCTTGGAGGTGAACACGACCTTGTCGGCGTCATGTTGATAGACCATGCGGTAATCGGGTAGCGCATCGTCCGCGATAATCTCCTTCGTCATACGGCGGAATTCGCGCAACGTGCCGGTTGATCCGCTTTTCTTGTGCAGGACGGCCAGGCTCACCGGCCACCGCGCCTGATTGCCGCAATGCTTGCGGGCAAGCTCGTACAGCCGGCGCTCAAGCCCGCCGGTGAGCCGGAAATAGGCGCGGTTCATGGTCAGCACTTCAAGTGCCTGCACCGCGTTGTAAAGCCACTTGGATAGCGTGATCTCAATGGCTTCCATGCGGCCATCGCGCGCACGCTGGACCACTTCCCATTCATCGATGAAACCGAATCCGCGGCGAATGCGTTTGCCGCCGGTTTCGATATTGGTGATGATCGTCGTGCCACGCAGCCGCTCAAGCGCTTCCTGTAGCCGCTCGTACTCGCGGCCGTCAGTGGCGCGGTTGGTCGCAACCATATAGGAGTAGGCGGAAAAACGGATCGTGCGATTTTCGGTATCGGCGCGGTCCCGATTCAAGCCCTCGACGAGTTGACTGATGGCGAAAATCAAAATGTCCTTGTCCCAAATCGTTGCCAATCCCTTGCCGCTGGGTTTGATCTTGATAAAGTGCGCGCCGTGTTCATAACTTCGTTCAACGAAGTCGGGCTTTTTCGAGATGCTGAAGAGCGGATGTTCCATCGAGTGGCGATCATCCTTGCTGGCGACATCGGTGATATCGGCCATGAAGAAATCGGCTTGCGAGTAACGGTCCGGCGCAAGAATAGCTCTAAGCCGTTTTTTGCCGGCCGAATATTTCGGTACCGGTGCGGGATCCATCGTATGGGGAATCGCTTGAATGGCGTGGGTCGTGGTCATCTTGACGCTTCAAATGTGGTGAGTAACAAGGCCCCGAATGGTGCTGTCAGGCTTTGTCACCGGGACGGTTGATCAAAAAGTGGGGCTTGCTGATATCTCTCAAGAGCAACACGTACCAAGTCCGCCTGTTCATCGCTTAATCGTCGCCACGCAACAGCGCGCTCCCGAAAAAAGATCATCGAGCCGTACACGTCTGCAAGGCTGCTAGCACTCGCCGGCAGCGGATCGCCACGTTTGTGGTGCTGCATGTGAAAGCAAAGGGCGATTTCAAGGTCTTCAATGGTGAGCAGGGTCATGAGCAAAGCCTCGCGCGTTCGTCGTCAACTGATCCGCAGCGGCTTGGCCAGCCTCACACCGAGCCCGCCCAACGGGTTTTGCTCAAGCTCCACCAGCCCG
>CAYMSY010000223.1:0-5423 GCA_964393195.1 uncultured Alcaligenaceae bacterium
CCTGAATTTCGACAAAAGCTCATCTGGCTATTCGGCAAAAATTATTGGCGTCAGCGACTTCCGCGCCAACCTTTACGCGCCGCTGGCAGGTCTGGACGAAGTGCATCTTTCCTCGCCACTTGACGATGGCTATCTCGTTAAGGGCGGAGACATTCTCTTTGTTCGATCCAATGGAAATCCTGATCTTGTAGGGCGCTCCATGATCGTCCCGCCACCGCTCGAACCAACGACTTTTTCCGGCTTTACCATTCGCGGCCGAATCGCGGACGAGCGGGCATTGCCGTTGTTCTTCGCATACTTTTTCAAGTCTCGAGACTTCGCTGAAATGATTAAAACGGTTGGACAGGGAGCGAGCATCCGCAATCTCTCTCAAGGCATTCTGAACGAGCTAAAAATTCCCCTTCCGCCCCTCGCCACCCAACAAGCCATCGTCGCCGAAATCGAAGCCGAGCAGGCGCTCGTCAACGGCAACCGCGAACTGATCACCCGCTTCGAACAAAAAATCCAGACCACGCTGGCCCGCGTGTGGGGCGAATAGGCGCAGCGGCACCGCACGCCTGCGGGTTCACGCGTTCGTGCCGATTGTCCGCAACGGCTCAGCCGCGCGCTGACGGGCTTTCAGCGCGTTATCAAGGCGCCAGAAACCAGCGCGGAACACGAAAAATCAAGGCAAATTGCGTACGTCCAGCCTGCGAACGCATCATCAGCTTTTCGCTGAAACGACCTATGCAAGGGGCATTGAGCTGAATTATGGTAATAATCGACTTTATCGATTTTGACGCGCTATGCCCTGTGAAATAAGGGTTATAATAAAAAGCTGTATGTAGTTTCGAGGCATTTTCAGCCGTAATCTTGCCCCCAAAACCACGTCCGCTGCTACTCCGCCAGCAGCCCGACCACGCGCTCGCTGATGGCCATTGCGCTGGTGAGTCCGGGGGATTCGATGCCGAACAGATTGACTAACCCACGCACGCCATGAATGGCCGGGCCGTCGATGCGGAAATCGGCGGCGGGTTCGCTTGGCGCGTAAATTTTCGGCCGTACGCCGCTGTAGCTCGGTTGCAGTGAATCGTCTGGCAGCGCGGGCCAATAGCGGCGCACCGCTTCGTAAAAGCCGTCGGCGCGGCGCAGGTCGACGGTGTAGTCAATCGTGTCCGGATCCTTGCTGTCGAGCCATTCGAGATCGGGGCCGAATTTGGCCTGTCCGCCGAGATCAAGCGTGAGGTGCACGCCAAGCCACGCGCCGTCCGGCGCCGGGTAAATCAGGTGGCGAAACGGGACCTTGCCGCCTAGGGTGTAGTACGAGCCTTTGGCGTAATGCTCCTGCGGCACGTGCACTGGCCCGAGGCCGCGAAAGCACCGCGCCAGGTGCGTGGCGTGCAAGCTCGCGGCGTTGACGACGATGCGCGCCTGCAATTCCGTGGTGCTGTCGCCGGAGACGACGGTGACCACTGCTCCGTCGCCGTGCGTGAAATCGGCGCTGATCACGCGAGATTCGAGCGCGACCATGCCGCCGGCGTTTTCCATGTCGCCCTGAAGCGCGACCATGAAACCGTGACTGTCGACGATGCCGGTGGTTGGTGAATGCAGCGCGGCGGTGCAGGACAGGGCGGGCTCCATCGCACACGCCTCCGCAGCGCTGAGCCAGGCGACCGGAACGCCGTTGGCCTGCGCTTTTGCTTCCAGCGAACGCAGCGCGGCGTGTTGCGATTCATCGGTGGCGACAACCAGCTTGCCGGGTTCGGAATGTGCGACGCCGCGCGCGCGGCAAAGGCCGTACAACAATTCCTTGCCGCGCACGCAAAGCGCTGCTTTGTTGGATCCGGGTGTGTAGTAAAGCCCGGCGTGAATGACCTCGCTGTTGCGCGAACTGACACCCTGACCGATTCCGGATTCGCGCTCCACGACGATGGTCTCGTGCCCGGCTTGCGCCAGCGCGCGACCAACCGCGAGCCCGACCGCCCCGGCGCCGATCACCAGCGCATCAATCTTTTCCATCGCGCAACCGTCCGAATAACGATGCGTCGACTATAGCGAATTCAAGTGCTGCGTTCGTCTGGCGTTTCAGCGACGTGACGAATCCGGCGGGTCGTTTGCAGAAATCATGGATTCCTGAAGCGCGGCCAGCGCTGCTGCTGTGATCGCAGAGACGCTGGTGGTCCGAAACAGGGCGCCCGCCAGATGACCCGCAGGAAAACGACGCCACGGCTTGAGCAGGACGAGGGCCGCGCCGGCGGCGGCAGACAGGCCGATCGCCTGCCACGGATAGCGCCGCACCTGTTCTTCAACCAGCGGTTTGGCAATTTTGGGCAATACCGCGATAGGATTTTGTTCCCACCACGCTTCGATCGCCGCGCCGACCACACGCATCGCGCCGGGCGGTTCGATACGCTCGTCACCTGCGTCCGGCGGCAAGTCTGTGCCGGGTACGGTCGGATTTCTGGCGCTGTTGCGCACGGTGTCACGTTCGACGAACTTGCGCAGCGCCGCGCGTGTGCTCGTGAGATTGCTTGCCGCAGACGGTAATGTCCGGGCGCTGTCTTCGCCGCGAGTTGCTGCGCTCATGGTCTGTTCTCCGCGATGTCCCGCAGCAGCTGGATGTCATCCTCAATCTGTGAGCGCAGGACGGTGCGTTTGTTTGAGTTGCCGGCTTGCGTCGCGTACCAGCCTGCCAGTGCCGCGCCCGAAAGAACGATGCCGGGCACGGCGGCGACCGCCGGTGTCAGTGCGATAACGCCTGAGACGACCAACAACGCAGCAACACCGGCGACAACCAGAAAGGTGATCGCGAGGGAAAACGCAATCACGGCGGCGATGACCTGTCGTTGCAGTCGATGGCGGGTCTGCGCAAATTCCTGCTGCGCCAGATCGACATAGGCCAGCGCGTGGTTGAGGATCAGGTCCGGTCGTCGCGCGAAGAGGTCGAAGAGTTTGCTCAACATGGTCATTGCCCCGCCGATCAATGCTTAGCGGTAGCTGGACGAGCGGCGCGAGCGCGCGGCAAGAATCAGCGCAGTGACCGCAGCGCCAGCCGCAAATGCAATCGCAACTGAGCGTAGCGGTTGCTCGCTGACATAGTTCTCAGCCTGGCGTACCGCTTTGCCCGTCGATTTCCGCACGTGTTGACCGGCCTCGCGTGTAGCTGCCCATGCATCATGTGCGATCTCGCTGCCGCGCGTGGCCAGGCGGTCGGCAGCGGGGCGTACTGAGTCGCGTACGTCGCTCGCGGTACGGGCGACATTGTCAATGGCGGTGGATGCCGCATCGTGCGCTGAATTGGCTGCTGACTGTGCGCGGTTGCGAAGTTCAGCGCCCGTGCTGGCGATGGCATCTTCGACTTTTTCAATGGCGGAATTGGTGCGATTCATGAGTTTTTCCTTCAGATCGATTATTGAAATGTTGTTCGTGTTCAGGTGGTGTCAGGACTTGCGGATGAGACCGGTGACGAACGTCACCACGGCCATCACAACGAACACAAAGAACAGCATCTTTGCGATTTCAACGGCACCGGCGACGATGCCGCCGAAACCAAAAACAGCGGCGACCAGGGCGATCACCAGAAATACAACGGCGTAATGCAACATGGATAACTCCTCAAGTGCTTGCGTTCAGAATTGAACTGCGATGTAGAGACTTTAGATGTCCTGATCACGCAAAGGGATAGGTCGGAGGCGTCATCGCGTGTAGGGTGAGTCCGACACGCTGAAGTTGACCGTGTTCGTTCAACTTCATAGCCGATGTTTGGTACGGACTGCATGATGAGGGCAAGTGCCCAGAAAAAACGGCCCCGAGGGGCCGTTTCGTCAAAGTGGGTCGGATACGGATCAGGCGCGTGGTTCACCGTTGCGATTAACCGTCACCGTGCGTCCCGGTGGTGAGACCATCTGCATCCGATGTTCCTGTCCACGGAAAGTGTAGGTCACATCCCAGTAGGTCGGTTGACCGCGATTCCCGGTGTCGGCACATCGCTGGACGTTCTGGCTGTAGCCACCATCGCGACCTGCGTTGGCACCAATAGCGGCACCTGCGACCGCACCGCCAGCGGTGGCGACGTCCTGGCCGCGTCCGCCGCCGACCTGATGGCCGAGGACGCCACCGATGACCGCACCGAGGATGGCCCCCGGCACGTTGGTTCCGCCCACCTGTTCGCGCTCAACCCAGCAGCGTTGCTCGGAGGGACCTACGACAGCGCGGACCGACGTGACTGTGGCTTCATATAACCGTTCGTTGTTGCGGCGACGGTTGTCATAGACTGGTACCGCAACCGGCGCGTAGCGATCGTCACCGACATTGGCATTGCGACTGACGCTGCGGACTGAAGACACGCGATCATTCAGACCCATCGCGGAAAGGGAAGGGTAGCGGCCCGGACGCAGTACGACGCAACGACCACGGAATTGCGCGTCATCACAAACTTCCCACCGCTCGCTCAGTACGATGACCGATGACGCGCGGTCATTGAATCCGCTGCGGCCGAAGTCGCCTACCTGCCGGCTGGTGCTGTAAGAGCGCCCCTGAAATCCGTCGTTTTCGTAAAAAGTGATCTGTGCGTTTGCATGCGCGGCGACTGCCATCACCGCTGTCGCCAACGTGTTTCTTAATACTGTATTCATGATTTTCTCCTGCATGACATTGCGCTGCGAAACTTGCTTCGCGCTGAAACATCATCGTAGCCCGCGTCGTGACGCGCTGTTGCAGGATGGACTCGTGACGAGATGTAGGACAAAGCACTACAGCAAGTCAGCCAACCATTGGCTAATGGAGAACGAATGTGCTCTCTGTTTGTTATTCGAAGTGACTGCGAGCATCGACAGACCAAGTACGCATTCAGCGCAAAAATGGTGGAGACAGAAGTCTCATGCCGATGGAAAACCACCGCGATTGACCTGGCCCGCGGAATGCGTCGCCGAACGTGGTGTCCACCTGTATGCGGTCAGGGACAATCCAGAAGCGCAAGCCAAGTTGATATTGCGTTTTGTCCCGTGTGCGCCCGAAAGTTTCGGTGACCAGATAAACACGGTCAGATAGCCTGGTCTCAGCGGCGAGGCCCCAGGTAAAGCGAACACTGCTGTCAATGCGCTCATGCAGCAATCCGGTGTTGCTGTGAATGACGAATGCATCATCTGCGAACGCAACGCTGATCGGGACATTGACATACAGATCACCTAACGCCTTCGGCCGTCGCGTGCCGTCGCTATGCACAATGTTTCCGACACTGAGCCCGACGCCCCAGCCGTTGGTTTGCAGTGGCCTGAACAGGGTCTTTGCCTGAAACACCACATCTCTTGTCTGTTCAGCGCCATCGCTGTGAAGGACGCCACCACCCAGCGTGAGCTCAAGATTGCCAGTGAAATTGCAGGCGGGTAGTGCCCAGGATTCTTTCCCGTTTTGCGTCTTGCGAAACCAGGATTCGACCTGGCACG
>CAYMSY010000224.1:0-5418 GCA_964393195.1 uncultured Alcaligenaceae bacterium
TCTTGAAGTGATGGAAGAAGCTGCCCTTGGTCACGCCCGCCGCGTGGCACAGATCATCCACCGTCGTGGCGACATAGCCTTTGCTGCGAATCACGTGCAGCGCGGCGTCGAGCAGTCTTTGTCGCGAATTCGGAGCGGGATTTTGAGGTACGGATTCCATCAGTTTGCAGGCTTCAGTTTGCCGCTGGCGAACCGTCATCGAACGTCACCACAGCAGTTCGATCGACTCATTCGCGGTTGTCACGCACAATGTACCAACCAGTTGGTATGGCGTCAAATTTCTTGCGTTTTCTCGTTTCAGCTTTTCATTGAAAGCTAGCTTTAATGCGGCCTATGGTCTGATTAAATTGAAAGTCGACTTTATGCATTATTTGAGCGTATGCCGCATTCGATTGTGCATCCGTCAAAAAGCTGATGACATTCAACAACCTGTTCAGCCGGTGTCAAACCGGCAAACAGGTTCGCCCGATCGTGCCGCACGCCTGTCGGGAATGCATGGCGGCAAACTTGATCCTCAGAACGCACAAATGTGTATTGATTCTGATCAACCCTATGACCAATACGCACGGTGTGGCGTCATAATCGGCCACCGTTTTTTGAGGAGTGCCCCATGCCCAAACTGAACGTCAACGGCAAGACGCTTGACTATGACGCCGACGAGGGCACGCCCCTGCTCTGGGTGCTGCGCGAACAACTCGGCCTGACCGGCACCAAGTACGGCTGCGGTGTTGCGCAATGCGGCGCCTGCACCGTGCATATTGACGGCGTTCCGGTGCGCTCCTGCGTGATGCCTGCGTCGGCGATGAAACCGACACAAAAGATCACCACGATTGAGGGGCTCTCCGCCAACGGCAGCCACCCGATCCAGAAGGCGTGGGTGGCGCTCGACGTGCCGCAATGCGGCTTCTGCCAGTCCGGCATGATCATGGCAGCCACCGCGCTGATCAAGGACAAGCCGAACCCGACCGACAAGGACATCGACGACGCGATGACCAACATCTGCCGCTGCGGCACCTACAACCGCGTTCGCGCTGCGATCCACGTCGCGGCGCGTGAAATGGCGGCCGCGAAAACAGGCGCCAAGCCGAAGAAAGTCGCCGAGATCGGCAAATCCGTTCTCGACATCCAGCATATCGACGGAGGTCAAGCATGAGCACGCCAAGCAACACCAGCCGTCCCGCGAAACGCGACGGCGCCGATACCGCTGTCGCCAAACCGTCGCGCCGCTCCTTCCTCAAGGGCAGCGCCGCGACGACCGCCGGTCTCGTGATCGGTTTTCACGTGCCCTTCCTCAACAAACAGGCCATGGCACAGGGCGTTGCGGTTCCCGTCGCGCCGGAAGTCAACGCCTGGGTGGTCGTGCGCCCCGACGACAAGATCATTATCCGCATCGCGCGCTCGGAAATGGGCCAGGGTTCGCTCACCGGCCTCGCCCAGATGGTGGCGGAAGAGCTTGAATGCGACTGGGCAAAGGTCAGCACCGAATATCCAACACCGGGACAGAACCTGGCGCGGCAACGCGTCTGGGGCGATTTCTCCACCGGCGGCAGCCGCGGCATTCGCGGCTCTCAGGATTACGTGCGCAAGGGCGGCGCCGCAGCGCGCATGATGCTGATCCAGGCCGCAGCCGACGGCTGGAAAGTTCCGATCACGGAATGCACTGTCAGCAAGGGCGTCATCACGCACGGCCCGTCGAAGCGCACGACGACGTACGGCAAAGTCGCCAACGCGGCGGCGAAACTCACGCCGCCTACCGACATCAAGCTCAAGGACCCGAAAGACTGGGGCGTTATCGGCAAACGGCTGGCGCGGCTCGACACCGTCGACAAAACCACCGGCAAACAGGTCTACGGCATGGACCTCAAACTGCCCGGCATGTTGAATGCGGCGGTGAAGGATTCGCCGGTGTTCGGCGGCAAGGTCAAGAGTGTCGATGACGCGGCGGTGCTCAAGCGTCCGGGTGTGAAAAAAGTGCTGCGCGTCGGTGATACGGCCGTCGCCGTGGTCGCGGATACATGGTGGCGCGCAAAGACCGCGCTGGACGCGCTGAAAATCGAATGGGATGAAGGCCCCAATGCCAAAGTGTCGAGCGCAAGCTTTGCCGAGACGCTGAAAGCCGGGCTCGATGCCAGGGATGCCGTGGTCGGCAATAGTGTCGGCGATGCGCCGGCGGCAATTGCGGCTTCCGCGCGCAAGATCGAGGCCGTGTATTCCTACCCGCATCAGAACCATGCCTGCATGGAAGTCATGAACGCCACGGTCAAGTGGACGCCGGACAAATGCGAAGTGTGGGTGCCAACGCAGAACGGTGAGGCTGCGCTGGCTGCCGCGGCCGAGGCCGCCGGCCTGCCCGCAGCAAAATGCGAGGTGTACAAGGTTCATCTCGGCGGCGGTTTTGGCCGTCGCGGTGCGACCGACTATGTACGCCAGGCCGTCGCCATCGGCAAGCAGATGCCCGGCACGCCGATCAAGATGATCTGGTCACGTGAAGAAGATATGGCCCAGGGCCGCTTCCACCCGGTTACGCAATGCAAGATGGTGGCCGGTCTTGACGACAAGGGTGAAATCACCGGGCTCACCATGCGCATCTCGGGACAGTCCATCCTCGCCTACGTCGCACCGCAGAATATTCGTGACGGCAAGGATCCGGTCGTGTTTCAGGGCTTGAATCCACCGGGTCCCGAAGCCTCGATCGGTTACACATTCCCGACGCTGCTGGTTGATCATGCGATGCGCAATCCGCACGTGCCCGCCGGTTTCTGGCGCGGTGTCAACCTGAACCAGAACACCATTTATCTCGAAAGTTTCCTCGACGAGATTGCGCATGCCACGAAGCAGGACCCGCTGGCGCTGCGTCGCAAGCTGATGAGCCAGCATCCGAAGCATCTGGCCGTACTCAACGCTGTCGCCGACAAAATCGGCTACGACAAACCGGCGCCTGCCGGTGTCTTTCGCGGACTCGCGCAGACGATGGGCTTCGGCTCCTACGTTGCCGCGTGCGCCGAGGTCTCGGTCAGCAAGGAAGGCGTGCTCAAGGTGCATCGCATTGTTGCTGCAACCGACTGCGGCAATGCCGTCAATCCGCAGCAGATTGAGGCGCAGGTTGAAGGCTCGTTTGTGTATGGGCTCTCTGCCGCGCTGTATCAGGAATGCACGGTCAAGGACGGACGCATCGAGCAGACCAACTTCACCGACTACCCGTCGCTCAAGCTCGCCGAAATGCCTAAAGTGGAAACGGTCATCGTGCCGTCCGGCGGATTCTGGGGTGGAGTGGGTGAACCGACGATTGCGGTGGCAGCCCCCGCAGTGCTCAATGCCATCTTCGCGGCCACGGGCAAGCGCATCCGCGACCTGCCGCTCAAGAACCACAGCCTCAAGGCGTAGCGATCAGTGCTCCCACGAGTGATGCAGTACCTATTGCTCGTGAGTGGCATGGCCGCCAGCGGGTCGGTGATCGCGCAAACCGCCGACTACCGCGTCGTTGACGGCGGCATTCCCGTCGCGCTTGCGGAGGCCCCCGGCGACCCTGTACGCGGACGCGAGATCGCGACCAGCCGACAGGCAGGCATGTGTGTGCTTTGTCATCAGGTGCCGTCGGCAGTTGACCGTTTTCAAGGGGACATCGCGACCAGCCTTGCAGGTGTGGGCGCACGCTGGACGGTGCCGCAGCTGCGGCTGCGTATCGTCGATTCGCGACAGATCAATCGGGATTCCGTCATGCCCGCGTACCACAAGGTTCAGGGCCTCGCGCGTGTTGGTGCGAACTGGCGAGACAAGCCGATTCTCGACGCACAACAGGTCGAAGATGTCGTGGCCTGGCTGGCGACACTGCGATGAAGCGTCGCGATTTTCTGGCTGGTAGCGCCGCTGGACTCATTGCCACCGTGATTGTGCGCCCGGTCTCGGCGTTGACACAAAGCGATGTGCTGACAACCTTGGTAGCCCGATACGCAGCCGGCGGCGCGGTGCGCGAGGGACGGGTCAAATTCGACATCGCGCGACTGGTCGACAACGGCAACAGCGTACCGGTCGAGGTGACGGTCGACAGCCCGATGACAGTGCAGCAACACGTCGTTGGCATCGCGCTGTTCAACGAAAAGAATCCGCAGAATGACATCGCGCAGTTCACGCTGTCACCGCTCGCGGGACGAGCACGCGTGGCGACGCGAATCCGGCTGGCGACAACGCAGCAACTCGTTGCAGTGGCAAAGATGAACGACGGCAGCTGCTGGACGCACACGGTTGAAGTGCTCGTCACGGTCGCCTCCTGCATCGAGGAGTAGACGGCATGGCGAACACGCTCATCACGGTTCCACGCACGGCGAAGTCCGGCGAGATCATCGAGATCAAGGCACTGGTGCAGCATCCGATGGAAACGGGTTATCGACGCTCCGGCGACGGCGACATGCTGCCGCGTGACCTGATCCGTCGCTTCAGTTGCCGCTTCGTGGCGTCCGGCAAGGACAGCGCCGGGAGGGACCCGGGCGAGCCTGTTTTTTCGGCGACGTTTTATGCTGCCGTGGCCGCCAACCCTTACCTGTCATTCCACCTGCGCGCCACGAACAGCGGTACGCTGTTATTCATGTGGGAAGGCGACAACAGTTTCGTGCAGCGGGAAACCGCAAGCCTCGTTGTTACCTAGTCTTGCCAATCTGACAATCGCACTGGCTGCGTTCGCCGTCATCGTCCCGGCAAACGCCGCTGATACGCGCAAATCCGGGTTCGATTTCATGCAGCCGTCAACCCAGGCGCTGCAAAAGGACGACTCGCAAAACCCGGCCATGCTCTGGGTCAAGGACGGTCAATCGCAATGGTCAAAGCCCGACGGAGCCGCAAAAAAATCCTGCGCCGATTGTCACGGCGAACTCGTCCGCATGCGCGGTGTTGCAGCACGTTACCCACAGTACGTGGGCGTGCAGCAGCGCGTGCTCAATCTCGGGCAACGGATCAATCAGTGCCGCTCTATGCAGCAGCAAGCCAAACCGTGGTCGCCGGAAGATGCGTCATTGCTCGGCCTCGAAGCCGCTGTGGCCATGGAAAGCCGGGGGCTGCCCCTCGCGCCGCCGGCGCAACCGCCGCTTATCGCCGCGCAAAACCGCGGGGAGCAGCTGTTCAATCAGCGCATCGGCCAGACTGACTTGAGCTGCCGCGACTGCCACGAGACGCTGGCGGGTAAACGACTCGGTGGCAATACGATTCCGCAGGGCCATCCGACCGGCTACCCGATCTATCGCCTGGAATGGCAGGGCGTCGGCAGCCTGCAGCGACGACTCCGCAATTGCATGACGGCAGTGCGCGCCGAACCGTGGCCTTACGGGGCCAGCGAGCTGGTCGATCTTGAGGCGTACCTCATGAAGCGCGCTGCCGGCATGGTGATCGAATCACCCGGTGTGCGACCTTAGGCACGATGCGTCGTAG
>CAYMSY010000225.1:0-5415 GCA_964393195.1 uncultured Alcaligenaceae bacterium
TCTCTTGCGTGATCAGGCGCTCGGCCTCGGTCGCACCCACTTGCGGGTTGCCCTGGTGGTCCGCGATGATCAGCTTGATCTTCGCGCCCTTAAGGCCCGGCAGCCCGCCACCGTTAGCGAACGGCAGACCCGGCACCCCTTTGGCGCCGTTGTTGACGATGTCGGCCGCGAGCTCCAGCGCGTTCTTGAGCTCAGCGCCGGTAGAGGCCGCTGCGCCGGTCAGTGGATAGATCACGCCGATGCGGATCTCCTGCTGCGCCTGCGCAAACGTCGCGACGCAGGCGATGCTGGCGGCGCATAACAGGCGCGCGGTTCGTGAGAAGACGGATTTGATGGACACGTGACACTCCTCGGTTTGCGATGTGGAAAGGCGGGCCAGAAACTCGTTAGGCCGCCGCGAGATCGTTGTTCAAGAGATCGGTAATCAGCATGGAGCCCGGCGCGTGCGTGATGCAGAACTCGGGCTTGGCCTGCGCGATGGCGGCCTGCGGCGTGACGCCACAGGCCCAGAAGACGGGCGTCTCGTCGCTCTTGACCGTCACGGCTTCGCCGTAGTCCGGCCGCTGCAGATCGTGGATGCCGATGATGGAGGGATCGCCCATGTGCACCGGCGCGCCGTGCGCCCGCGGATAGCGCGCGGTGATCTCGAAGGCCCGGATAGCGTCGGCTGCCGTGAACGGGCGCATCGAGACGACCATCGGCCCCGAGAACGCGCCGACCGGCGTCGTCGCCACGTTGGTGCGGAACATCGCGACGTTGCGCCCCTCTTCGACATGACGCAACGGCAGGCCCGCCTGCAGCAGCGCCTGCTCGAACGAGAATGAGCAGCCGATCACGAAAGTCACCAGGTTGTCGCGCCAGAGATCGCTGATGTCGGTCGGCTCGTCGACCAGTTCGCCGCGCCGCCACACGCGATAGCGTGGCACGTCGGTACGGATGTCGACATCGTGGCCGAGAGTCGGCAGCAGCGGCTGTCCGGGCTTCGAGACGGCGAGCAGAGGGCAGGGTTTCGGGTTGCGCTGGCAGAAGTGCAGGAAGTCGCCGGCCAGCGATTCCGGCAGCACAACAACATTGCCTTGCACATGCTGATCGGCGAGTCCGCTCGTGTGACGGGTCAGCTCACCCGAGCGGATGCTCGCTCGCACTTGCTGAGCGAGCGTGCCATGGCGGGTGCCGTTGATGTCGCTGTTCGGTTGCGCAGTCATGCTCGTCTTTTTCATTACCCTTTCGTTGGGTGATGATTTTTAGGCAACGGCGTCCGACAACGCAAACACAAAATTTTTTTGTTATCTCATCGCTTTTTTTGATGACCTATCTGATTTTCCTGCAAACTCACGCGCGCTATTCAGCAGTTGTTCGGCAGTAATTGCAGCGGGATCCAGCCGATAGTTGGCGTAAATCGGTAAAGGCAGCAACGGACTCCTGCATGTCAGAGGCTTCACATCGCGTACATCGTTCAGGTTCAGGATTGCAGCCTTCGGCAGGGTTGCGATACCGAATCCACCCTGTACGAGCTGCAGCATCGCCGAGATCGACGAGATCGTGTGTACCTTGCGCGGCTGGATTTGCTTGGCCTTGAGCAGGTCGAGCAATCCTACGTGAGGCTGCGAGCCGCGCTGAAATGTGAGCAGATCGTTTGCCGCCAACTCGTCGAGCGCGTACTGGCGTTTGCGGTGCAAGCTCTTGCTACCGACGAAGCACATCTCCATCGCGGGGAATGCTGACGTGCGGATGCCATCTCCGCTTGCAGGTAAAGCTGCGAACGCAAGATCGAGCGCACCACGCCGCGTCAGATCGATCAGCACCGGTGTCGCTTCTACGGTCAACTCAAGTTCGAGTGAAGGGTACTGCAAGCGCAGGTGTTCTATCCATGGGATGAGCCAGGAGTGCAGTACCGATTCAATAGCTCCGACACGCACGGTCATCTCCGGAATAGCATCAGAGCCGATCTCCGCCTTGGCATTGCGTTGCAGCTCGAGCAGTTTCTGTGCATGCACCAGAAAACGCGACCCTGCAACGGTAAGCCGAAAATTTTTGTCGCGGCGGTCGAGAAGTTGTGCGCCTAGCTCGTCCTCAAGCGCGGCGACGCGCGCCGACATAGCTGATTGCGTTATGAATAATTTCTCAGCGGCACGCGAGATCGACTTCAGCGTCGCGACCCAGTAGTACGCCTCAACAAATCTGAGATTCATAGGCTATCGCAACTTCCATGAACGCCAGGCACGTCGCTCGCGCTATACCAAACGCTACTGGCAGAAACCGAAAGACCAGTAGCACGAGCTCCAGCCGCTTTGTGACTACTTCTCCTGCCCCATAACCAGGTCGGGAAGCCACGTGACGATTTGCGGAAAAATTGTCAGCATCACAATGCATGCAATGAGGCAAACGAAAAACGGAATGGATGCACGAGCAATGGTGTTCGAGTCTTTTCCGGTCATGTTCTGCAGGACAAACAGATTGAAGCCGACAGGAGGGGTAATCTCGGCGATCTCGACCATTAGCACAATAAAAATGCCAAACCAGATCAGGTCAAAACCAGCTTTCTGGATCATCGGCAACACAACGGCTGCGGTTAGCACAATCATCGAAATGCCGTCGAGTGCAGTACCCAGCAAGATGTAGACGATTGATAGAACAACGATCAAGGAGAACGGACTCAGGTTGAGAGACGATACCCATTCCGCCAAGGCGATCGGAATGCCGGTAAACGCCATAGTGAGACTTAGATACTTTGCGCCCGCGAGGATAAACATGATCATGCACGATACGCGGGTAGAACTCATAAGACCAGTCCAGAAATTCTCCCAGGTGAGCATCTTGCTCCACCAGGCGATGACCAGTGAACCGAGCACGCCATAGGCTGCACATTCAGTGGCGGTGGCGATGCCGGCAATCAAAACCCATGTGATGAATGCGATCAAGACTGATACGGGAATCAGACGTCTTGATGCGTACATCTTCTGGCGAAACGGCATCGACGGCTCTATCGGTGGCATCTTTTCGGGATTAAGCCAGGCCCAGATTCCGATATAGAGTGAAAAAATTCCCATCAGCAGGAATCCGGGAAGAAATCCAGCAAGAAAAATTCGAATAATCGATGCGTCCGCCGCCACGGCGTATACGACCATCGTAATGGATGGGGGAATCAGAATGCCGAGGCCTCCGGCTGTCGCAAGAGAACCTATCGCTACTTTTTCGTCATAACCTCGTCGCAGCAATTCGGGCAGAGCGACTTTTGCGACCGTTGCGGTCGTGGCCGCTGACGAACCTGATACCGATCCAAACAACCCGCACGCGAGAATATTCACGTGCAGGAGGCGACCCGGTACCCTGCGCAGCCAGGGCGAAAGTCCCTCGAACATCTCGTCAGAGAGTTTCGTACGGAAAAGAATCTCACCCATCCAGATGAACATTGGTAGTGCTGCCAGTTCCCATGAGGCAGTCGCGTTCCAAAACGCGGTAAATAAATTCTTGTCCGGAGGACTTGTTCCAAAAACAGCCAAACCGAACCATCCAACGATTGCCAGCGAAATGCCAATCCAGACACCAAAGCACAACAATACGAGCAATAGGCCCAGCAATAACGCGGCAATTTCGATCAACCCCATTTAGACATCCTCGCTGAAATCGCCGCGGGCGTGTCGTTCGCGAACGGCCACCACATAGTCAGCTTCATTTCCCCGGATGACGTGCCACGTTTGATCCGCAACAGCAAGAAACAACAACACGGTTCCGAAGGCGAATGGCGCTTGTGGAATCCATAGCGGGATCGCGATCAGACCATTGGCATAGTCGTTGAACTCGTAGCTCTCATAGACAAAACGACATATGGAATAGGTGATATATCCCGTGAACAATGTCGCAAGGTTCAGGCACAGGATTTCAAGTCGGCGCTGCCAGACGCGTGGCAGTTTTTCAGTGACCAGCGACATGCGAACGAAGTCACCGTGCCGGAAAGTAGCCGCCAATCCAAGAAAGGCGGCTGACGCAGTCAGCCACGCAGTTACATCGTCACTTCCGCCTGTCTTGATACCTGTTTCGCGCATGATAGTCGTAGCGATCATGATGACAAAGATCGCTACGACACAGAGCGCTGCGAGGATCCCCGCGAACTCAAAAAGCCAGATCAGTTTCTTTCGCATGGGGTCCCCCGGCGCCGCATGGTGCCGCCAGTTACTTGTTGCGGTAGTCCGAAACGATAGAACGGCCTTCGTCGCCGGCCTTGCGCAACCATTCGGCCAGCATTATGTTGCCGGCCTTGCGCAAGTCTGCGGTGAGTTGTTCGCTTGGCTGCACAATGTTCATGCCTTTAGCCTTAAGTTGCTCTTTGTACCAGTTGTTCTTCTCTTCTGAAACTTTCCAGCCGCGCACTTCAGCCTCTTTGGCTGACTTGATCAACGCAGCCTGTGTTGGTTTGTCGAGCGCGTCAAATGCCTTCTTGTTGACAATCACCGCGTTCTTCGGAAGCCAGGCTTGAGTGTCGTACCAGTTTTTAATGCTTTCGTAAGTCTTGGTGTCATATCCGGTTGAGCCCGACGACATGTAGCTCTCGACAACTCCGGTGGACAAAGCCTGCGAAAGTTCTGCAGCTTGTACCGTGACCGGCTGTGCGCCGAGAAGCTCGGCCAGTTTCGCGGTCGCAGGGCTATAAGCGCGCCACTTGCTGCCCTTAAGGTCATCGCCACGAGATAACGGTTTTTTGCTGTAGACGCCTTGTGGTGGCCAAGGGACCGTATACAACAGCATCATGCCTTGTTTGCCAAGCGCAGCATCCAGTGACTTTTTCGATGCGTCATACAGTTTTCGGGAGTCCGCATAGCTGCTGGCCAGAAACGGTATGCCGTCAATGCCGAACAAGGGATTTTCATTCTCGAAGTTGACCAGCAAAACCTCGCCTGCCTGCGCTTGTCCACCTTGAACAGAACGTTTGATTTCCGGCGCCTTGAAGAGTGACGCATTTGCATGGACGGTAATTTTCAATTTGCCTGCCGACAATTTTTCGACATCTGCGGCAAACTGGACCAGATTTTCCGTATGGAAATTGGTCGTCGGGTAAGCTGCCGCAAGATCCCATTTGGTCTGTGCGGCGCTTGTTCCGGCACAAAGCAGCGCTGTCAGTGCCAGCATTCGAAAAGTAGATTTCATCTCGGTCTCCAAAAGTATTTGAACTGTAATGTTGCGCGACGATGGATGCTCCGCAACCTTCGATCCAACGGTGGATTTTGACCGTTTTCCCGAAACTGGTCGTATCAGGATAGTACTAATACTGAACTGCAGCGCGCGTTGGTTGACTCAATCATTTAGCACGAATCGTGCGCAACAGCACCACATCGCCGTCATCACCCTGCCGTATTGGCCCAGACGTTGGATAATTCGCATTGACGAGTGATCTGCACTCAAAATTTTGGTTCTTAG